>JBKDPX010000001.1:0-3350 GCA_046342165.1 Phycisphaerales bacterium
GGTCTCCTGCTCGCTACTAGGATAGGGGAAGGCGTTGCGCTGTCAATGAAAACGAGCGTTCTTTGCGGGTTCTGAACGGTTGATCGGGCCTGAGAAAACCCTGAAAAGCCGCGACAGAGGCTGTTTTTTGATTCGATAACACAATTCAGCCCGGGTGTCGTGGTTCTCGGGCGTTGAGGTGCATCTGCGTCATGGACATTTCTCGATTCGCTCTCGGCGCGGTGTGTTTGCTCCTGAACTTGGGAGCATGTTCCAATTTCACGCCCGCAACTCCGAATCGCGGCTCCGAACTTGCGGGTCCGGTGATTGTGTCCTGGCCTGTGCGTGACATTGAGGTGTTGAAGCGTTTTGCGTCACAGACTCCGCGAGATGTCTTTGAACTCGAACCCGCGAACGAATCGATCGATTCATCGATCTCCGCTCGTGAGAGTTTTCTGTTGAACGAACCTCATCTGCGTGTCGTTCACAACGCGATTCACGGAAATGTGTTGTTGCGGTTGTGGGAGGATCGCAGACCGTTCACGGATGCCGCGAAATGGTCAAGAGAATCGAAATCCGTTGAATCGGCGCTCGGCTTCACACCCAACGGTTCACTGATCACGTCGCGCGGTCTGTCCGGAGATCGCTCGGTCAGATCGGTGAAACTCAGACAACAGGCGTTGGATTTCGAAAACGCGATTCGTGCGGCGGAGGGTTTGAAAACGCGATTCAGCGATGTGTTGTTGCGCTCCAGGTTGACGGACGGAGTATCGATTCGGATTCCGACCGAAGATGAAGTCGGTGAGCACGGGTTGATCTTTCATTTTCATTCATTACATGGCAACCCCGGTGAACGCGCAGTGTTGAAGCGGTTGCAAGAACGCGGTTGGACGATCGTTCATTTTCAAACCGACTCGCGCCTCGCGACACCGATCGCTTCGGACGAACGCGCGGAGTTTGAATCTCTGAACAAGGGATTGGATGAGCTTCATTCGCAAATCGGCGGGGCGCGCGACGCGGGAACTTTGTATGACCGCTGGAAAGGACTTGTTCGCAAGTCGGCGAAACTAACCGAAGGGGCGTTCGTCGCAACGAGCGTCGATGATGCTGACATGATCGGCCGACAGATCGCGGCGCTGACAGACGATGTGATCGCGAGCAGCGCATATGCCGCGGAGGGTGTGTACTTGTATCTTGCGGAACACCGACCGGAGTTGCTGGGCGGGCCGTTTGTCCTGTCGGGTTTCAGCGCGGGAAGTTTGGTCGTACCGGCGATTGTCGCTCGGTTTTCGGAGATGGATTCTCCCCCACGGGTTGACGCCGTCGTGCTTGTCGGCTCCGGCGCGGATTTGTTCGCACTCGGGCGCGACAGTTCTTTGACCAACGGCGGAATGACTGTCCGATTCGGCAAAGACAAGCCGGATCGATCCTTCTTGTCGCGAGTACACGATTCCTATCGGAGAAACGCGGTGCTTGATCCAGTCGTCACCGCCGAACGCATGAGGGATCTACATGTTCTTCAGGTTCACGCATCGCGTGATGGTTGGGTGCCGGCGGAGTGTGGTGAGTTGTTGTACGAAAGGCTCGGAAAGCCCGATCGCCTCACCGTGTACACGGGACATGTCGGATTGTTCTTCCGGTTGGGTCTGTATGACGACTTTATCGCCGACTGGATCGATCGTCGCTCGCGATAAGTCCGGTATGTCCGTTAAACCAAACGCTTTCTCGCGGCATCAATCCCTTCCGCAACGACCGTCGCCCGGTTCTTCCATGTGTGATCCCGCTCCGCACGAGCGCGTGCCGCTTCTCCCATGGATTTGCGAAGCTTTTCGTCACCGAGCAGCACCCTGATCTCCTTTGCCGCATCCGCCGGTGAATCGAAGAATGACATTTCGCGACCTCTTTCGAAACAATCCTCGATGCCGCGGCGGTGCTGAACGACACCTGCGAGTCCGCTTTGTCCGATCTCGAAAGGTCGTGTGCCCAGCGAGGCGTCATCCTGCCAACGCGCGGTGTGCACCACCACCTTTCCGCGCGCCAGTGCACGAGACATTTCCGGGTGACGAACGGCCTTCTCCTGGTCGGCGCGAACATCCCATTTGTGCAGATTGTGATCTCCGATCACCAGAGTGCGGAATCTTCTTGAAAGCCAAGATATAAGAAAAGCGCGTTCCGATATTTCGACATTGCGCACGATTCGAAGGGTGTGAATGAGCGCCTGGGGGACGGCGCCGATCGCGCGAAGGGCTTCACCCATTTTGTAATCGGACGCGGCGAGTTTTTCCATGCGATCGAGGACCGGGGTATGACGATCCGCAACTTGGGATTCGAGCATCGCTTCCAAGAACGATTCGATTTCGGCGGGTTTCGGGCTTTTGCCCGCGAACTCCTTGACGAACGGTCGGATATGTGACACAAGTTCGCGCCGGATCGACATCATGTCCGGATTATCGTTATCCAATTCCTTCATCGCGAGCGGTGTCGGATCCGGGTTGCCTTTGCCACAACTGACCACGATGTCGTACTCGGCTTTTGCGTCGGCGTGGGGCTTGAACACATCGGGGTCCGCGGCCCACGCGGAGTGAATCGTGTTGCTCATGCCGAGACGATCACGCATTTCGCGTGCGGTTGCGGCGTTGTCCGTGGCGTGCACCAACGCCTTGGTGTTCATCAGTTGTGTGCCGAAGAAGGGTCCGTACCGACCCGCGTCAGCCCATTGCGGAGCTTCAAACCAGAACAACAAGTGAGGAACCTTGACCACATCGAACACGGTAAGGTGTCGACCTTTGCCGGTCGTGTGCGCGAAACTGCGTAAGCCGAGTCCCTCCATCGCACATGTTGCGTCGATTCCTTGTTCTCGAACCGTGCGAACCAGCGACTCCGAAGCGCTCGCGAGGAGCTTTTGATTCGTCGGTTGCGCTCCGTACTTGTTCCAGAGAGACGCAAGTTCGAGGATCATCGGTTGGTGTCCGGCTTTTTCGAAGCCGGTCACGAAGTCCCTCATGATGTGTCGGGTGTATTCGCCGGGTTGAACAAAGAAAAGAATGCGCATGGTTGCAGTGTACCTTCGGTTGTTACGGACGGGAGGTGTGACGACGTCGATTGCGTTCCGCGGCGACAAAACTGACGGCGCGGTTGATCGACTCCTCAATCTCGCGGTTCACGAGAAACACATCGTAAACGCCGCTGTTTCTGGCTTGTGATATCTCTTCCTTGGCTTGGGAAAAGCGCCGCATGATGGCGGTTTCATCCTCGCGTTTGCGGCTGTGCAATCGCCGAAGAAGTTCATGCTCGTCAGGCGGTTCGATGAAGATCGCGAACGCGTCTTTGATGTGACGCTTCACCTGAATCGCGCCCTGGACATCGATTTC
>JBKDPX010000002.1:0-1062 GCA_046342165.1 Phycisphaerales bacterium
GTGCGATCATTCCGATCATGGCGCCCCTCCCGGGATCAGCGGCTGATCCGCGCCCTTGCCGTCGCCGAGCACATCCATGCGTGACAGATCCTGGATCTGTCGCGGATGCGTGGACGCGCCGGTCAGCCGATGCGCGTCGAAGAGGTGCAGTTCGACATAATGAAACAGAGGAATCAGCGGAAGATCGCCCGCGATCAACATGCGCTCGGCGTCTTGGAGCATGGCCATTCGCGCGTTCGGATCCGCGTAGGTGTCCGCCGCTCGATCAAGAATCGCGTCATACTCGGCGCTTTCGTAGTTGCGGTCGTTGTTGTTGTCGTCCGAGCGGTTGATGTCGAGGAAGGTCGTCGGATCTCCGTAATCTCCGAACCAGCTCGCGCGGCTGATCATGTAGCGACCTTGTTTGAGATCGTCGCGGAAGACCTTCGTCTCCTTCATCACCAACTGCACTCGTATGCCGAGTTCCTTCTCCCAGTCCTTGGCCACAGCTTGCGCGATCACATCGTGCCCGCCGTCCTTGTTGAACAGGATTTCGAGCAGCGGAAAGCCATCGCCATTCGGGAACCCCGCCTCGGCAAGGAGAATTCGAGCCGCGTCGCAGTCGCGCGAAAGCCCTTGCGGTGCCTCATATCCCGGAATCGAATCCGGAGGAATCAGTCCAGAAGCCGGCCGTTCGCCCGTGCGTCGAATGTCGCGGGTGATCGACTCCTTGTTCACCGTCATCGCGAGTGCGCGACGAATTCTCGAATCGGCGAGCGGATTCACGCGTCCGTCCGGAAGTCGCGGCGCACAGTTGATGTTGTAGAAGTAGGTTCCGAACGCTGGAAAGACATGCAGCGCGGAATCAGGATGCGGAGGAAGCGCTCGTGCGATTGAAATCTCATCGACACCCTTGGAGCGCATCACGGCGACTTCTTCGGCATGTTTGGCGAAGTACGCATCACGACGCGCGAGAATCTCGTCGCGATACGGCGCCGACACATCGAAGATCCAATCGGCGGCGCCGGTGGTGAAGGCGAGAACCTGCGCGGAGGGATCTTCGATGGTGGGGCAGTCGATCGT
>JBKDPX010000003.1:0-2068 GCA_046342165.1 Phycisphaerales bacterium
GTCGAAGCGTTGCTTGCGCTCATGCCGGAAGAGGCGCTGGTGTGTCGCGACGGTGAGTGGAGAACAGCCAAGCCGGAACAACTTGTCGTGGGCGACGTGATCAAGATTCGTCCCGGTGATCGCGTGCCCGCCGATGCGCGCATCACCGTCGGTGAATCCGGCTTTGATCAATCGGCGATCACCGGAGAGAGCATGCCCAGACATGTGAAACCCGGTGACGAACTGTTCGCCGGAACGATCAACAACGATGATCCCGTCGAAGCGGAGGTGATTCGCGTCGCCTCAGATTCCAGCGTTCAGCGCATTCTCAACCTCGTCACATCCGCGGCGGCGCAGCGCGCGCCCGTGCAACGAACCATCGATCGTCTGGGTCAACCTTACGCGATCGGCGTTATGGTGCTCTCAACGGTGGTGGTGTTGGTATGGTGGTTGATTCTCAATCGGCCGCTTGTCGGAGATGAAACATCCCGCGGCGCGTTGTACACGGGTATCACGCTTCTGATCGTCGCTTCGCCTTGCGCACTTGTGATCGCCACCCCTACGGCGACGCTCGCGGCGATCGCTCGCGCGGCAAAGGGAGGCGTGTTGTTCAAAGGCGGCCAGTCATTACAGCGATTGGCTTCGATCAACGCGTTGTGTTTCGACAAAACCGGCACTTTGACATTCGGACGTCCGCGCCTGTACGAGGTGCATCCGGTCGCGTGGTCTGATGGTGATGAGTTGCTTGCCATCGCGGCGGGTCTCGAAGCGGATTCGACACATCCGATCGCCGCGGCGATCCGCGAAGCGGCCCGATCACGAGGCGTGGAGACCTTGAAGCCCGACAGCGTGAACCACGTGATCGCGAAAGGTATCGAAGGTCGCGTGAATGGTTGTCCGGTCCGCCTCGGTCGATACTCGTTTGTCGAAGAGTTGATACCCGTTTGCTTCCGCAATCGCGTCAAGGAAGTTCTTGAACGCATGCAGGAGCGAGGCCATGTCGCGGTGAGTGTCGCACAGGATTGTTCGTCGCATGAGGGCGGCGGCCAAGCCGCGGTTTTGATCATGGCCGACAGCGTGAGACCGGGTGCCGGCACTCTTGTCTCGAGACTTCATGCCATCGGCGTGAAACCCGTCCGAATGCTCACAGGCGATAACGCGTTGACCGCGCGACGGGTGGCCGAGTCCATCGGCATCGATCGTTTCGACGCCGAACTTCTCCCGGAGGACAAACTGAAGATCATCCGCTCGATGCGACAGGAAGATCATCTTCGGGTCGGGGTGATCGGTGATGGTGTGACCGACGCTCCCGCGCTGGCGAGCGCCGATGCGTCGATCGCCATCGGCGGTATAGGTGCCGCGGCGGCGCTTGAAAGTGCGGATTCGGTTTTGTTGACGGATGATCTCTCGTCCATTCCGTGGGTCATTCGGCTCGCCCGTCAGACATCACGAATCATTACGTTCAACATCTTCTTCGCGCTCTCGGTGATCGCTTTGATGATTCTCATCACCATCTTCGGTTCGTTGATGGAGAGGCATGTGCCCATGTCTTTCGGCGTCCTCGCTCATGAAGGCGGTACGATTCTGGTCGTCGCGAATTCGTTGCGTCTTTTGTTCGTCAAGGGATTCGAGCGCGGGCCGAACGTTTGAGCGCTACCGATGCCAGAATTACCGGAAGTTGAAAGTCTTCGTCGGTCATTGGCTCCTCGGATTCTCGGAAGGCGGGTCATCGATGTGCGCATCCATCGCGCGGATGTGTGTTCATCAAACACAAACGCCGTCGTGACCGGACATGACGTCCTTCTCGGGACGAGCTTCAGTCGGTTGTATCGACACGGCAAACAACTCGCGTTGGTAGGTGAGAACGGGCGTGTCATATGCATCGGGCTGGGAATGACCGGTGCCTTGGTGGTATCCGGTGAAATCTCGCACGCCGCGGCGCATACACACGTCAGTTGGTTGCTTGATGACGGTCAACGATTGGATTTCATTGATCCCCGTCGATTCGGCGGCATCCGGATTTTCGAGGAATTGGATGTTCTTCATCGGGAACGTTGGTCGTTGTTGGGACCCGATGCGTTGTTGATTG
>JBKDPX010000004.1:0-1824 GCA_046342165.1 Phycisphaerales bacterium
ATGAACTTCTGACCGGAGAATCCGGGATTCACGCTCATGACAAGGGCCATGTCAATCAAACCGAGATGTGGAATGATGCGTTCCACATCGGTGGGGGGATTGATGGCAAGCCCGACATTCATTCCCTTGGAACGGATCTTCGCCACCAGTGATTCGACTTCGTGATCTTTCACCGCTTCGACGTGAAAGGTGAACATATTGGCGCCGGCGGCAGCGAACGCGTCGAGGTACTTGACCGGATCTGTGACCATGAGATGGACATCGAGGTACACATCAGGCATCGCGCGCCGAATGCCGCGGCACATGTCCGGGCCCATGGTGAGATTGGGTGCGAAATGCCCGTCCATCACATCCACTTGCAGAAGGTCGGCGCCCGCCCCGATGACCTGACGGCAGTCTTCGACCATGCGGCCGAAATCGGCGGACAGAATCGAGGGTGCGATCAGCGGCAGTCTCGGAGGGTGCGCGATGGAAAGCATGCGGTGATTCCCGGGTGAGGCCGCAGTGTAGCGAGTACGAACGCTACGCTTCCTTGAAACTACCGGAGTGTTGTTATGGTGTCGGTTGAATTCGTTCGTGAACGTTTGAATCGCGTGGGGCAAGATCATCTGTTGTCAACATTGCCAAGGCTGAAAGATGGCGACAAAGCCGCGCTTCTGGAACAGATCCACGCGCTGGATCTGGAGTCCGTGCCGCAACTGATCAAGGACTTTGTCTTAGCCAAGCCGAAGTTCTCAACCCCGACAAGTCTGGAGCCCGCGCCGTTTTTCGCGGCATCCGATCACACATGGGACCGAGCGAGCTACCGGCGCGAGGGCGAGCGACTGTTGCGCGAGGGTAAGGTCGCGGCGTTCGTGGTTGCGGGCGGACAAGGGAGCCGACTTGGATTCGACGGACCGAAGGGTTGCTTTGCCGCGGGCGTGATGACGGACAAAAGCTTGTTTCAGTTGTTCGCGGAGCAATTGCGAGCGGCTTCGAAGCGATACGGGCGTGCTGTTCCTTGGTACATCATGACAAGTCCGTTGAATCATGAAGCGACGGTGAGTTTCTTTGAGTCGCATGGGCATTTCGGATTGGAAGCAGGCGATATCAAGTTCTTCCCTCAGGGAGTCATGCCGAGCTTCGACATCACATCGGGCAAGATCCTGATGACCTCCGATTTCGAAGTCGCGACCAATCCCGACGGCCACGGAGGTTCGATCCGCGCATTGAAGGTTTCCGGCGCGCTTGATGACATGCGTCGTCGCGGTATCGAGCATGTCTCTTACTTCCAAGTTGACAATCCACACGTCCGAATCTTGGATCCGCTGTTCATCGGATTGCACGCGTCCGCTCCGGGGTCGTCGGCGGAGATGTCGAGCAAGATGATTCCGAAATCCTCGCCTGAAGAAAAGGTGGGGGTGTTCTGCAAGGTCAACGGAAAAATCGAGGTCATCGAATACTCGGATCTCCCCGCTGAATTGCAGAAGGAACGATTGCCCGACGGTTCGATCCGGTTCATCGCGGGATCGATCGCGATTCACATGATCTCCGTCGAGTTCATCTCGCGATTGGCTGATGATCCGCGTTTTGCTTTGCCTTATCACCGGGCTGAGAAGAAGATTCCCTGCATAAACGTTGAAACAGGAGAGGTCGTTTCGCCGACGGTGAACAACGGTGTGAAGCTCGAACGATTCGTCTTCGATGCTCTCGCGATGTGTCGGGGCTCGATCGTCATGGAGACCGATCGAGTCGAGGAATTCGCCCCGATCAAGAACGCGACGGGAGCGGATAGCGTGCATTCATGTCATGAGCTTCAGACCGAACGTGCGGCGCGCTGGCTTG
>JBKDPX010000005.1:0-2430 GCA_046342165.1 Phycisphaerales bacterium
TCTCGCGCGTTCGCGAGCGAATCGCGTTCGATGCGAGAGACCTCATCGCCCGTCAGCCCGTGGTTGGGGACGACCTGCATCGACGCTCGCCGACCGGAGCGGCGTTCATGCGCGCTGACATCCAGGACGCCGTTTGCATCAATCGAAAACGTCACCTCCAGCTGCGGGATGCCGGCGGGCATCGGAGGCATTCCCCGCAGGTGGAATTCGCCGAGGAACCGACAATCACGCGCCATTTCACGCTCGCCCTGATACACGGCGAGTTTGAAGCCGGTCTGGTGATCGGTGCCCGTCGAGAACATCTCCGTCGCGCGCGCCGGAACGGAGGAGTTGCGCACGATCAGTTTCGCCACGGCTCCGCCGGCGGTCTCAACCCCCAACGAAAGCGGAATGACATCAAGAAGCAGCGAACCGGCGTGCGCGCCGGAAAGAACCGCCGCTTGAACCGCCGCGCCCAACGCGACCACCTCATCCGGATCGATCGCCGTGTAGGGTTCGAGCCCGAAGAACTCCCGTACTCGGCTGCGCACCAACGGGATTCTCGTCGATCCGCCGACCATGATCACCGCGTCGGGTCGTTCGCCGTCAAGTTTGTCATGTGCATCACGAAGCGCCGCCTTGCAACACTCCATCGTGCGTCCCACGATCGCCGAGATCATCACTTCGAACTCCGCGCGCGTGAACGTACGTTCATAAGAACCCGCAAGTCCAAGATCAATCCTGATGCTCGCGGTCTCGCCGGCGCTCAGTCGTTTCTTGACGTCCTCCGCGAGCGCGACAAGCGAGCGCCTCACTTCAGGCGGAAGCTCTTCCTTGTCGGATTGTCCGAGTTTCGCCGCGACGCCGGCTCTGATCACCTCGGTCAGCATGAAATCGATGTCATCACCGCCCAGACGCGTGTCGCCGGCGGTTGAAAGAACTTCATAGAACGAGCGCTCTTGATCCGACTCGCCCGGGGTCAATCTGAGAATTGAAACATCAAACGTGCCGCCGCCGAAGTCGTACACCACAACCGTCCGTGCCGATCGGGAGTTCGCCGCTTTCGCGCGTTCAAGGCCCAGGCCGTACGCAAGCGCCGCCGCCGTCGGTTCCGGCACGATACGAACCACATCAAGGCCCGCGAGTCGACCCGCGACTTTCGTCGCCTGTCGCTGTGCGTCATCGAAGTAAGCCGGGACGGTGATCACCGCTTTGCGCACGGTGCATCCGAGAGCGTCCTCCGCTTGCGCCTTCAGATGACCGAGCACTTGCGCGGAAACTTCCTCGGGCGAAAGCACGAGGTCGCGATCGGGACCGGGAATGCGCACACGAACGGTCTCGCGATCGCCCGCTTCGACCGTGTAGCTCAGGAACGGCAGATCCGGCGCGGCGTCACGCAGACTTCGTCCCATCAGTCGCTTCACGCCCAACACGGTTGTCCGCGCATGCCGGGTCGATTCGAGTTTGACGCGCGATCCCACCAGCGTGCGAACGCCTTGAGGCGAGAATTCATAACGAACCGCGCTCGGAACAAGTCTTTGACCCGCGGGATCCGTCAAGATGCGCGGCCCCGATTCGTCGCAGATCGCCACGAGCGAGTTGGTGGTTCCCAGATCGATGCCGATGATCGGTTCCGACAACGTCACTTTCCCTCGTTGAGCCAAGCCAGATCCCGAAGGATCGATTCAATCTCGATCGCGGACGCATCTTGAAGCGATCCGACGAGCGTCGAGCGACGATCGTCACCGGTCACGGACACCGATAATTCCTGAGCATCGAGTTCCGAAGCGACCGTGAATCCTGTCGGCTTCGAATCTGAAAGCCAAGACGACTGTCGCACGATTCGCCACAAACGATCACGCTCAGCCGCGGAAAGAACGCGAACCGGGGGAGGAATCGGCGTGTTGTCGCGACGGACACCCTCGACGGCGCGAAGCACGCCATCGGGTTGCACCACGTACCACGCAGCCTTGGCGTCCCCCTGGGCGCGAAGCACCGTGAAGCTCAGACCGAAATCCGGCGGGACATCTTCCGGCACCGCTTTCGGGGATGCGCATCCCGAAAGAGCCAAGAAGGAAGTCAAAATGAACATGGGTCGTTTCATTCGCGTGGAAGTGTAGTGCCGCGGGGTTTGAAGGTCCGATCAGTGCTAGGGATTTCACCTCATTGCTCGATCCCGTAAACTGGTGGCGCTATGCACTCGTGGGTCTTTCTACATCTTGCGCAGTGTCGCGATGAATCTGCAGGCGTCGTGCCTTGGCTGGTCGCCGCCGGCAGCGTGGGTTTTGCGCTCTGGGCATTGCGCGGGAAGTCCCGTGCGTCCGCCGCCGGTGACGCAGGTGTGCCGCCGAAAGTCGAGACCTCCGCCCAAGAACGAGTTCTCAGTGAAATTTCACTTGGATCACTCGCGGATTCTTCGACGGGATCGATGGTCGACAGTGCGTTGTTGAT
>JBKDPX010000006.1:0-6579 GCA_046342165.1 Phycisphaerales bacterium
TTGTTCGAATCATCTCCTCCCACTGGGCGACATCGCTGGTCATGACACTGCCGTTCAGGCCGCGACCCGCGTTGATCACCACGAGATCCGCTTCGCGCTTGCCGCCGCCGAACGAATCGCGCGCGGCGTCGAGCATCGCGCCGATCACTTCATCGCGAGAGCAGTCACCTGCGACGACCGCGGTGTTTTTGATCGCAGATGCGAGTGATTTGAGTCGATCCTCGCGGCGCGCATTGAGCACGAGAGATGCGCCGCCGGCGGACAGTTCTCGAGCCACCGCTTCACCGATACCTGCGGAGGCGCCCGTCACGATCGCGATGCGTTGATTGAGTTGAAACACGGAAGCTCCGATCTAATCTTCGTCGTTCTTTCTTCCACCCGCGCGCTCTTGAATCCACGTGGCCTGAATGTGCTCGAGAATCTTCTCGTTCACGCCGTGCCCGGGCTCCTCGCGAAATCCGGGGAGCGATGCAACGAGTTTCTTGAGTTCCACAAATCCGATGCGAACGGGATCGCGATCCGGATGATGCTCACAGAGCAGTTCGCCGATGAAATCGACATCGAGCCATCCGAACACATCTTCGCGTGACATCAGTGCGGCACGTCCTTGACGGCGTTGCGGTTCCACGCCGGAACGCGGACGACGATCGGATCCTTGCCGACGACTTCGCATTGGCAGGAGAGCCGGCTGTTGCGCTGAAGGCCGGGAGCCTCTTCGACGCGATCTTCCTCGGCTTCCGTCGCCTCGCTGAGGGACTTCGAGCCGCTCTCGACGTAGATGTGGCAGGTGGAGCATGCGCAAACACCGCCGCAAGCGTGTTCGATGTTGATGCCGTTCTCGAGTGCGAGTTCGAGCAGGTTCATGCCGATGGCGGCGCGAAGTTCCTTTTCGGGCTTGCCGTCGACGCTGAGTCCCTCGGGGTCTTCGAGGATGTATCGAACGACGGTTTCCGCGGGTCCGAACTTCTTGCCTTCGTGCTTGGATTGCATATCGAACAAGGATATGCGGGAGGTCGCCCGAAGACCCTCTTTTCACGCCATTGAGCGACTATCCTTCATCCCAATGGATCACACGCTCGGGAATCCCCTGATGTCCACGGTTGCAGTGTCGGTGGTTGCACCGGCGCATAACGAGGAAGAGAATGTCGAGCGGTTGGTGGCGGAAATCGAATCCGCGATGCGGGGAGCCGGGATCGCGTTTGAAATCGTGGTCGTGGATGACGGCTCGACGGATTCGACGCGGGCGAAGCTCACATCGCTGATGCCGACTCGTCCGTTTTTGCGCGTGGTGGCGATGACCAACACGCCGGCGGGCAAGGGCAACGGTCAATCGGCGGCATTTCACGCGGGGTTCAGGGCGTGCGCGGGCGAGTTCATCGCGGTGCTCGATGCTGATTTGCAGAATGATCCCGCCGAGATTCCCGCGATGCTGAAACTCGCGCGTGAACAAGGCGCGGATTTCGTGCAGGGCGATCGCTCGCATGCGCGCAAGGACAATTTCGTCCGACGCATCGGCTCCATCGTCGGACGCAAGTTCAGGTTGTGGCTCCTCGGCGACACGATTCGCGACACGGGCTGCTCACTGAGGATCATGAGGCGCGAGATCGCACTGAAGCTACCTCTGGAGTTCCGCGGGATGCATCGCTTCATTCCGGTGACTGCGCGCCACTTGGGATACAAGGTGATTGAGATGCCAGTGAAACACAGGCCGCGGGTGGCGGGCGAGACCAAGTACGGCATGGGGATCGTGCAGCGCGCGATTCCGGGATTGATCGATCTTTTCGCGGTGCGCTACATGCGGAATCGCCGCAGGCCGGTGACGCACACGGAAGTGAAGCCGGAGCAAAGCGCGTGAAGATCGGGCCGATCATCGCGATGGCGGCGGCGCTCACGACCAGCGTGTGGGTGGTGTTGTCGCTTCAGAAACCGAGCGCGAACCCGACGCCCGGTTCGACGCAACTCGAAGTGATCATCGATCGTCGAAAGGTGCAGTTCGAACAAATCGCACTTGAGCAAGGTGGCTACGAATATCGCTTCCTGAACTTCGATCAAGCCGGCGATAAGCGAATGAGCGCGTCGGAGTTTGAGCGAGTTTTGGCGACCGAGGGTGCGGACAGTGATCGCGGCGCGCTCTTAAAAGCACTGAACGTTTCAGGCTACGGACAACTCGCTTGGGTGGGCTTGGGACTGCTCGGACAGCTGCTCTTCAGTGGGCGCATGATCCTGCAATGGATCACTTCGGAGCGAAAGAACTCCTCCGTTGTGCCCCCGGCATTTTGGTACATGAGCCTTGGCGGCGGCGTTCTGCTCGTCGCGTACTTCATTTGGCGATTGGATCTCGTCGGAGTGCTGGGCCAGTCGTCCGGGATCGTGATCTACGCCCGAAACATCAGGTTGCTGGCGAAACAGCGGCGTGCCGCGGGCTTGGAATCGGCAGTTTCAACGCCGAAAGGTTGAACAGCCGAAGATTTATTGGCTAAAGGGTTGGCAGACTCCGCGGCGTGGAGCATTCTTTCGGCATGCAGGTTTTTCTCGATGGGGCAATCCTGACACCGTCCGAACAACCCCTCGCAAGGGCGATCGATGTCGCACGCGAAGCGGCGCAACGTTCGGGCCGATTGATCATCGAGGTGACCGCGGACGGCCAAACGGTATCGGATGAACTTCTGGGTTCACCGGATGCTGCGCCGACATTCGCTGAAGTTCGCTTTACAAGCGCGGATCCTCTTGAGTTGATCGACACCGCCCTTGCGGACGGGATCAAGGCGCTGGAGGCGGTGCGCGATGTGCAAGCCGCGGCGCAAGAGGCGCTGCAGGCCGGCCAAGACGCGGAAGCCAAGGCGAACCTGCACGAGACATTCCAAACTTGGATGGCGATTCAAAGTCTGGCGAATCGATCCATCGAGATGCTGGGGATCGACGCGACGCAGTTCGTCGCATCCGGTGTCCATGGTGAGATTCCTTTTGAACACGCGGTGACTCAACTGCTCACGGTGCTTCGCGATGTGAATGAGGCCGTTCGCAAGGACGATGCGTCCGCGCTCGCCGATCTCGTCGGATATGACTTGCAGTCGCTGACAGGCACATGGATCTCCATCTTGGAGAGTCTGGCGTCCAGAGCACGCGGCATGCGCGGAGGTCGCGGGTGACTCCGTCCGGCACTGCCACCGCTTCGATTGACCTCATGATGGAGCGCGCAAGTGAAGCGCTCGTTCGGATGTCGTATTTCGAAGCTGAGCGGCATGCGATCAAAGCGCTGGAGCGCGCGCGTCATGCGACGGACTTCGAACGAATGTCGCGCATCTGCCTGCCGTTGCAGGAGGCGCGACGACAGATTCGTCAACTCGCGATTGACGCCGGAGTTCGTTCGATCTCGACAAAGCCAACCGGACCGGGTGGGGAACTGCAGGCGGGATGTATCTTGCTCGAGCCGCCTCGCATCGGAATTGAAGCGAGAAATCTTCGCGAACTGGCGGCGCGTCGCGAGATTCCGGTGATGATTCTTGCGCGCGAGCCGTTGACGAAAACGGGCCATTGGCCGATCGTCGGTGTCGGCGACGGCAATCCGTTCCCCGTGAGCGTGCGTACGAAGGTGAGTCCGCCGCAAGGCGGAGTGCCGACATTGGAGTGGTTCATCAACGCTCAAGAGGCGCTCGGCGATGCCGCGATCGCGAAGGTTGACCCGCGTTGGCCGGCTGATCATCGCGTGGATGATTTCCTCGAGATGCTTCCGGCGGTACCGGATCACGAGAAACTGATCCAAGCGCTGGCAGCGGCTTGCGCGCAAGCGGCATTGACCGGTGTCTCTGAAGTGCCGCGCCGTCCCGGCATGCGGGATGTCATCTGAACAACGAAAAACGCGCCGCGATCGACGGCGCGTCAAATGGTCGGAAGATTCGTAGACGGCTGATCCGTGGCGAATCAGTGGTCATCGGCTCTGCGGCGATTTTGATCGCCGAGAATCGCACCACCCACACCGCCGACGATCGCGCCTGCCGCGGCGCCTTTCCCCATATCGCCGGTGAGCGAACCGATGCCCATACCCGCCAAGGCGCCAAGGGCTGCGCCTGAAAGTCCGCCTTGCGCGGCGTTGTTGCAGCCCGATTGGATGAGCAGCAGCGAGGCACCCACAGCGACGATGGCGAAACGACTCAAACGCTTTGACGACCTCGATTCGCGAGACATGACACTTCTCCTTGGCTTGCGGTCAGGCCGTTTCCAACGGCCTGCCTGTTTTCTAACGGCCCGCAAGAGGTTTGACTACGCCAAAGATCGCAAGTTCCATCATTTCGCGAAGATCGATCGATCGGATTTTGTTCGCACAACGACGGAATTCAGTTCCAACTGAGGCCTTTGGGCCATGTTTCCGGGTGTTGATCCTTGGCACGCTTGAGCAGGACCGTGAGGTGGCGCAGTTCATCCAGCACGATATCAACGCGCCGCGACAGGGAACCTTCTCGCAGTAACGAGTACTTCAACTGCTCGGGTTGCACCAGGGTGAAACTGACGACTTCAAGAATGGCGCTGATGGGAATGGAATCGTTCTCGATGAAGTTGCGGAGCTGCTCGGCACCTCCGAGCGCCGAGAGTTCGCCTTCGGAGAACATGTCGTGGAGCCTGCCGCGGAGCGCTTTGAGTTCGAATTCGCGCATATCGGTTTCCTCTTCATCGGCTACTCCGACGGGCTCAAGCATCGCGCGGCGGTAGAGATGATCCTCATCGAGAGGAACTTCCTCGATGATGCGCGCACGACACACACCTTGCAGAAAGATATTGCAACGAGAGTCGGGCAACGACATGTGTTTGACGATGTGACCGATACAAACGGCTTCGCGAACGGATCCTGCGCCGCCCTCAGCGTCGTAGACACCCATGGCGATCAATCCCGCACCATCAAGCACATGACGAACCATTTGGACATACCGCGGTTCGAAGATATGAAGCGGCAGAATCTGCTGTGGAAGCAAGGTAACCCGCGGGAGCGGGAAAACGGGAAATGGCTTGCGAAAGTTGACGGCGACCGGTGATTCCGAGGCGCACATATGACCTCCTACGAATCGCGGGACACGAAGGTTCAGGCCAAGGGATCGGGCTTGAAGAGCTTGGTGTCCAAAGCCCAGATTTTCTCGGTGAAGTTGCCACCGGCGTCGAAATCCGCCGCACGGTCGGGACGGGCTTCCGCGAGCGCGATGGTGGTTTTGGCGTCGATGTTGTCGAGCATGGAGACCAGAATCGCTTCGGGGGTCATCGGAACCTTCGCCGCTCCGAACTCCGGCTCACCGTGGTGCGAGATGATGATGTGCTGAAGGACCATGAGGGCACCCGGGGGAAGTCGCACACCGTGCTCGCGCATCACTTGTTGCGCCTTGTCGTGGAGCATGATCGCGCCGTCAACCACGTGACCGATGAGTTCACCGTGATCGCTGTAGCCGAAACCTCGGTCATAGGTGAGTTCACGGGTCTTTCCGAGATCGTGCAGGAACAGACCGATGATCACGATGTCGCGATTGATCTTGGGATACAGAGGGCAGACGGCATCAGCGAGTTTCACGAGGTTGAGCGTGTGCTCGAGCAATCCGCCGAGGTAAGAGTGATGGATGCTCTTTGCCGCGGGCGCGCGCTTGAACGCGCTCATCAATGTTTCATCCGCGAGATAGACCTTCGCGAGGGCTTGCATCGCAGGATGCTTGATCGTGCCGAGGATCTTCAACAACTCCGCGAACATCTCCTCCGGCGGACGCTTGGAGCAAGGAACGAGTTCACGCAAATCCTCGTCGGTCGGTTCGACGGGCTTGAGCCATTTGATGATCAGCTGAACTTCGCCTTGATAGGTCTGGGTCTCACCTTCCAGCAACACAAAGCCCTCGGAGGGGGCTTCAAAGCCTTCCTCAAGCGTCCAAACACGACCCGGGATTTCGCCCGTGTTGTCGGCGATCAGACAGCGCAGGTACGGCTTGTCGGCGCGTGTGCGACCGATTTGCGGATTTTTGATCGCGTAAACACCCTTGATCCACTCCGACCCTCGGAGAGTTTCGATCTTGCGGCGGTCGGTCTGGCTTTGCTTGGCGTCAAAGAGCTGTGACATGCGTGCAGTGTACACGCAAAAACCGGCCGCATCGGGTGAAATCAGTTCAAAACACGCAGCGGACGCATGGTCAATCTGCCGGAGGCGGCCACGGCGCGTTCGAGGGGATCCGCGCCGGGCTCGAGCAACAACACTTCGCCCTTGAGGTCAAAACGATCCTCGTCAAGCTGCGTCACCAACTCGACCTCGATCCGAAGAGTTGCACCGGGCTTGACGAATCGACCGTACTTGAGTGCGCGCACCATGCCCAACACATGCCGCGACTTCGATTCACCCTTGGACTCGATGAGCAGCCGACGCGACGCCTGCACCATGCACTCAAGCATCATCACTCCGGGCAGAACCGGGAATGTCGGGAAGTGATCCTGGAGATACTCCTCCGCGAGACTCACTTGCTTGAGAGTCACGATGCGTGACGGAGATACTTCGATCACGCGATCGACGAGTGAAAAGTGCATGTGGACCTCACAGTCGATGTTCGACGGGAACCTCAC
>JBKDPX010000007.1:0-9194 GCA_046342165.1 Phycisphaerales bacterium
CGGCGAGATCGGTGATGGTGACCGCTTCGGTATCGACACCGGCGAAGGTCGCGATGAGACGCTGGTTGCGAATGAACGGGCCGTTGTTGAGCGGCGTGAAACCTTCGGGCGAGGAGGGATCCTCGATCTGCCATCGATAGCCGACGCCGGGTTCCGGCGAGCGCGGCACTTCGAAGGACACACTGCCCGTCGGGCATGTGACGGCTTGTGTCGGCGTGATTTGGGGCGGTGCGGCCGGCAGACTCAGGAGTTGATTCGCGAGTAGCGTGACATCGAGCACCGTGCCGGGATGCGTTGCGCCTTCGGTTGTGTCGACACCCGACTGCAATCGACCGAATGCGGAGGTCGCGAAATCGGGAGACGCGTAGAAGGATGTGATCGGCACGACTTTTCGAGCCGCGGCGAGTTGCATGGCGACGAAGACGCTGAACTTGTTCCCGAGATCGGATTTATCGGGGTGATCCTCGAGTCGATACTCGGGCCCTGTTCCGTACAGAACACATTCGGAGTCCGGTGATTCGAATCGAAACAGATCGAGCAATCGCTCGTAGGCTTCAACGTGTTCACCTGCTCCCGTTCCTTGATCCGCGGTGGACAAAACAACGACGTCGAGATCGAGTTCCTCAAAGATTTGGCGAACCAAAGATGACCCAAGCGGCGGCGCCACCATCGGCATGCGCATGTACTGCATCATCGCGCCACAGCCGGAGCGTCCGACCGGTGCGGTGATGATTCCGCTCCGCACGGGATTTTCAAATCCGAATCCCCAGAGTGCGACACCATCACCTGATCCTGAAGCGGCGACTTCGATGCCCCGCCATTCACCGTCAACGCAGGGCGGCATCTCAAAAGTGATCTTCTTGAGGATCTCATCACCCTTGATGAATGTGGCGCGATCGCCGGCGGTGGGCGGTCGTTTGAGAGTCCAGTCATAGGAGAGTCGCAGTCTGCCGGTCGGCTCGCGAACGATGTCAGCGACGATGAAAGCCTCGTTGTAGGTGTTGAACGAACCGGACGGATTGGCGATTTGCACCATGTCTCCGAGCGCGATGGCGCTGAACGCAAGATCCGAATCATCGACTTCGATGAACCCTCGCGTATACGGCACGGAGGCGGAGAGAATCACGGCATCCGTCGCCGCGATGATCGGTTTGGGAGTCGGAGGCGGTACATGGCTTGCCGGTCCGAGCGCGGGAGTGCTGATCGCCTGGCTCCAGACTTCGGATCCGCCTTGGCTGAGCGACCTGACCGCACGCGCCGTGACGCTCGATGAAGCCGGATGATTCAGGATGAACATCGTGACCTTGAGCGGATCGGTTGCGGGCAATCCCGCTTCAGGTCGAACCATGAAGCGAGCGGAGTGGTTGTTTCGCAAGCGAATCGCGGCGTGATTGCCGCGATAGTGATCAAGCGCACCGAGTTCCGCGGATCCCGGATAGCCGGTCGCGGGAACGCGCGTCGCAGTCGGCGAGAAGATTCCGAATCGTGAACCGAGCGTTGAATCAAGAAGTGATTCCATGGCAACCGAGGGAGCAACGGTTTGTTGGTTGATCAGTGATCGACAGAACGGCAGTTCGTCCTCGCAATCGACGCCGTAAGCGCCGACGCGAGCGTCTCGACCTCCCCAACTCCCCCACGGCACGGGACCGATGTGTCCGACGATCAAGCCGTTGTGATACAACGGCGCTTGACCGACCAGTCCCATGTTCACGAAGTTCGTGGAGACCGAGCGACCGGGAAATGAGCCGTCGGAAAGTCGAAGCGGATAGACCTCGGGGAAGACGGCTCGCGAGTTTCCGAGCACTGCGACGCGAAGTTGTCCTGAAATCGTGCCGTTGACCACGGCGTTGGCGAATCGACGGGATTTGGGACCGACGATGCCGCGAGGTTGGAGTCCGCCCAGTTCGTTGAACGACTGCGGAGACGCAGGCGATGCGATGAGGGTGTCGATGCGCGAATCGAAGAAGGGCCGTGCGATACGAAACGAGCCTTCACCGAATGTGTATGGATCGACGCTGACGATCGCTCCGCGCATGCTTCGACCGGGATCCGTCTGATGGCGACGCGGATAGATGAGGCTTCCGGAATCAAAGGTATGGAGCGCGCCACTGACGACTCCGGCTCGCGCATCGTTGCCCGCGCCTCCGAGCGCTCCCGCACTGAAGTTGGTGGTCCAGAAGCATGCTTCATAACGATGAAGGGTGATATGTCCCGAGAGACCTTGTCCGTTCACGATGTCTTGCATCGAGATCGTGCCGGGCCTTCCGTCGGCGATGCAATCCATGGTGATTGCGGGAATGCAGATACCGGGCGCGGAACGATGTGAACCCCACATGATCGAGTATCGATCGCCGATGGTGGCGGAGTCCGGAATCAACGATGAACTGAAGCCCGCGTTGAAATCGGAAGTCACCGAAGTTGTCGATGCTCCTGTTTCCGGATCTCGTACCGTGAGATAGATTTCATCGGACGCGAACTCGGTGTTTCGATGCGCGAGACTGATCAGCAGCCATTTGCCGCGCGGATCATAAGGAAGCGACATCGAAGGTCCGCCGACTCCGGAGATCTTTGATGACACACTCCAACCCGATTGCGCGCGATTGATCATGATCGCGGTCGTGGATTGTCCGAACTGACGGGCGGAAAGTTCCCAGATGGTCGATGCGCCAAGCGATTCCTTCTCGCAGTAGTACCAGCAGACAAACGAGGTATTGAGAGAGATGATGTCAACATGATCAAACGCTTGAAGCGACTGCGGTGTCGTGCCCGCCCAACCGCGCACCACGGTCACGACATCCTCGATCGCCACGATCACCCGCATGATCTCGCCGGTTCGACGCACACGGATCAGGTCATAGGGAGTGAGCGAGTTGATGGCTTCGCTCGAAAGCACCAGCGTGTCGTCCGAAGTTGAATCGGGGGAGAACACTTGCGGGTTGATGGTGAACGATGAGCGCACCGACTCGCCGTCGGTGAACACCGCCGCGCGTCTGGCCGTGCGATTGGATGATGCGGGATCGGCGAGGTTGTAGCCCTGGAGAGGGATATCGGTGATGGTCTGCACCAACGGGTCCGCGGAAGTAAGTCGGTACGCGCCGACCGCCGGAAAAACGATAAGAGCGAACGCCATGAGGGCGAACCGCAACCAAGAGGATGTAGTCGCGATTGAAGATCGCATGACGAATAGCCCTCTGTGCTCGTCCGATAGGAATCGGCGATCGAGACGGAGCAATCTACGAAGAGCGCGACGAACGGTTCCGATCCTTGACGTCCGAGGCGTGTTATTGACCCGCGGCGATCCACGGCCAACGGAAAGCAACAAACCCCGCGCATAGTTGCGCGGGGTTTGATCAGGTGAACGAGACAACATCTCACTTTGTGATCGTGGGATCCATTCCCAGCGCTCGGACGAGGAACGCCCAACGATCAGCGGCTTCCTCGATGATCTTTCCGGTGGGCTTGCCGGCGCCGTGACCGGCGCGGACATCGATACGAATCAGCGCGGGGTTGGCGCAATCCTTGGGCATTGCGGCCTGAAGCGCCGCGGCGAACTTGAAGGAGTGCGCGGGCACGACGCGATCATCGTGATCGGCTGTCATGACCATGGTCGGCGGATAGCAGGTACCGGGTTTGATGTTGTGAAGCGGCGAGTATGCGAAGAGCGCCTTGAACTCCTCAGGGTCTGTGGAACAGCCGTAGTCGCTGGTCCATGCGTGACCGATGGTGAAGAGATGGAAGCGAAGCATGTCAAGCACGCCGACTTCCGGCAGACATGCACCGAAGAGATCGGGGCGCTGAGTCATACAGGCGCCGACGAGGAGGCCGCCGTTGCTGCCGCCGCGGATCGCGAGTTTCTTGGGGCTCGTGTACTTCTCGTTGACGAGGTACTCTCCGGCGGCGATGAAGTCATCGAAGACATTTTGCTTGACGAGCTTGGTTCCGGCCTGATGCCACTGCTCACCGTATTCACCGCCGCCTCGGATGTTGGCGACGGCGTAGATGCCGCCCATTTCCATCCACACGAGGTTGGAGACGGAGAATGACGGGGTGATGGAGATGTTGAAGCCGCCGTAGCCGTAGAGAAGCGTGGGGTTGGAGCCGTCAAGCGCGAGCGACTTCTTGTGCGTGATGAACATGGGGACGCGCGTGCCGTCCTTGCTGCTGTAGAAGACCTGCTTGGTCACGTAGTCATCGGGGTTGAAAGCGACCTTGGCTTCTTTGAAGAGCGTGCTCTTGCCGGTTTCGATGTCATAGCGGTAGGTGCGAGTCGGCGTGGTGAATCCGGCGAAGGAGTAGAACGTTTCGGTATCGGTGGAGCGTCCGCCGAATCCGCCGGCGGTGCCGATTCCCGGGAGCTCGACATCGCGGACAAAGGAACCGTCGAGGGCGTAGACCTTGACTTCGCTCCGCGCGTCACGAAGATAGTTCGCGAAGAACTTATTTCCGACGAAGCTGACACCCTGCAGCGTGGCTTCGGAGTGGGCGATGATTTGCTTCCACGATGCGCGATCGGATTTGGCGAGATCGATGGCGATCACGCGACCGCGAGGGGCGTCGAGATCGGTTTGGAAGTAGAAGACACTTCCGACGTTGGTGATGAAGTTGTAACTCGCATCAAAGCCATCGAGCAACTTGTTGACGGAGAGGTCCCCCATCGCTCCGGAAGAGAGGTCCTTTACGTACACGCGGTTACGCGGATCGGTTCCCTTGGAGACATTGATGACGAGATACTTGCCGTCTTCGGTGACGCCGCCCGAGAAGCCCCAGTCCTTTTTCTCTTCCGTCGGTTCGTGATAGACGAGCACATCCTCGGACTGCGGCGTGCCGAGCTTGTGGAAGTAGAGCTTCTGATAGAAGTTGGAACCGGTGAGTTTGTTTTCCCCGGCCTTGGGCTCATCAAAGCGCGAATAGAAAAAACCAGAACCGTTCTTGGTGAACGAAGCGCCTGAGAATTTCACCCAGTTCACGACATCCGCGGTATCGGTTCCCGTGCGGATGTCGCGGACGCGCCACGTGTTCCAGTCGCTGCCGGCTTCGGCGATGCCGTACGCCATGAATCGACCGTCTTCGGTGATGGCCATGCCCGCGAGCGCCATGGTTCCGTCGGCCTTGAGCGTGTTGGGGTCGATGAGCACGCGGGACTCGCCATCGAGCGAGTCCGCGGTGTAGATGACTGACTGATTCTGCAAGCCGCTGTTGTAAGACCAGAAGTAGCGACCGCCCTCCTTGAACGGCGTGCCGAACTTCTCGAAGTTCCAGAGCTTGGTGATGCGCGCCTCGATGTCGTTGCGCTGCGGCACGGCCTTGATGTAAGAATTCGTAAGTTCAACCTGGGCGTTGATCCACTTTTGCGAATCCGTCGCATCGGGATCCTCGAGCCAGCGGTACGGATCGGCGACCTTCACGCCGTGATACACGTCGACTTGATCGACGGTGTGCGCGGGCGGGTAGGTCCACTGCGTTTGCGCGCCGACGGAGGCGCAGAGTGCGGTAGCGGCCATGACGACAAGCTTCGTTTGCATAGTGAGATCCCGATGTTGCGCGCACGCCACACGCGGGCACGCGGGTGATACTGATGCGGCTTACTGCAGTTCCCGTCGTTCCTCCAGAATCGAGGAAAGCGAATCAGCCTGATGATCGGCGTGATAGCTCGAACGGACCAGCGGTCCGGACTCGATGACCTTGAAACCCATCTTGAGTCCTTCCTCCTTGTACATCGCGAAGGTGTCGGGATGGACCCAGCGGTCGATGGGCAAATGGTTGCGCGTGGGTTGCAGGTACTGACCGATGGTCAGGATCGAGCACGAGGTCTCTTTGCCATTCGAGGTCGTGCGCGTTTTCTCCTGGATATCCCGCATCGTCGCGAGCACTTCGTCATCGCGTTCGCCGATGCCGACCATGATGCCCGTCTTGGCCGGGATGCCTTGTTCGGCGACGCGACGCAACACTTCAAGCGAACGATCAAACTTTGCGCTGGGACGAACCGCGGGGTACATCCGCCGGATCGTTTCGAGATTGTGATTGATGATGTGCGGGCGCGCATCGATGACCATCTGCAGTGCGGGCCAGTTGCCCTCAAAATCAGGGATAAGCACTTCAATACTCATGCCCGGACACGCTTCTTTGCTGCGAATGATCGTCTCGGCCCAGATCGCGGCACCGCCGTCGGCGAGTTCATCGCGATTCACGCTCGTGATCACAACATGTTTCAATCCCATCAAACGCAAACTCTCGGCGACGCGGCGCGGTTCATCCTTGTCGAGCACCGGCGGACGTCCGGTCTTGACGTTACAGAAGCCGCACGCGCGGGTGCAGGTGTCTCCGAGGATCATGATCGTCGCGACGCCCCGCGCCCAACACTCTCCCATGTTGGGGCAGCCGGCTTCCTCACACACGGTGAAGAGTTTGTGCTCGGTCATGATGGACTTCAGGCGCGTGTAACCGGGACCGCCGGGAACCTTCGCACGGAGCCAATCGGGCTTGCGCTTGGGAGCGGCGTGATGCACCGCGCCATCGGCGTTGTTGAGCACCATTCCGGTGAGACTCACCAACGGCTTTTCGAGTTTCTTGACGGGATCGCCACCCAACGGACGCGGATGCCGCGCGAGCGTGCGGGCCAGGGCCGGATCTTTCGGGTGACCGCCTGCGGGGGTGTTGGCTGAATCGGTCATTGGGAGCGGAACTGTAGGGATGAACAAACCTGAGCGGGTCGATGCGCGTAATGCGTTGGTTGGATTGAAAAGAGGCACAAAATGCGACTTCTTCCGTACAATTTACGAACAGATGTTCGAATCGAACATGAAATCGGAGTCTCGGTTCAACCTGCCCCTCCCGGACGGTCGATCCTTGGAACGTCCTGAAACTCGTGGGGTGACGGTCGCACGGGCCGTCGCTTTGTTCGTGTTTTGGAAGGATGACGAGCGTTTGAGTTTGAAGAAGAGGACGGAATCCATGGGTCAGTTACACGTTGGAATGATGGGTCGGGTCACGAAGAAGTCAGCGGGAAGCGCCGCGGCAATGCTCATGGCATGCGCGGGGCTGACGGGCTGTGAAGTGAACTCTTATATGGATCCGTCGGTGATCGGCCGATGGGAGCACACGCCGACTGAGATGCCGATTCTGGACCGCATCGCGAGCATCGAGGGCGAGACGGGTGAGTCGGTTGAGTATTCGGATCCGACACCCGAGGATTTGATTCCGCAAGCGCAGACGTACCGCATCGGCCCGGGCGATGAGTTGATCGTGCGCGCGTATGACTTGGTGGAAGAGGGACAGCCCGAAGAATTCGAGGTCTCGGTTGATCCGCGCGGCTACGTCGAAATCTCGCAGTTGGGTCGCATCCGAGTTTCGGGAAAGACAACGGAAGAGGCACGCATCGCGCTTGAAGAAGCGGCGAAGCGCTTGCTATCGAATCCATTGATCAGCGTGACGGCGACTTCGCAGCGCAATCAGACATTCCATCTTGTGGGCGGCGTGACACAGCCCGGACCGTACTTCATTCCGAAGGCGGACTATCGGTTGCTTGAAGCCATCACGGCGGGTGGACGCTTCGACGAGCAAATCAGCGATGTGTATGTGATTCGGCAAGTCGCGTTGTCGTCTGTGATCAAAGGGATCGAACCGGAGACAACGGGCGCGACTGCGGAGTCACCCGCGGGAAGCACGCCTGCCGCGCCCAAAGGCGAGGAATTGCTGGACATCATCGATGCGATCGCGCCGGAGGAGAAAAAGCCCGAGGGAGGCGCATCTCCCGGGGTATTCGCGACAACGAAGACTCAGCCTGAGACGGGTCGCGCACCGGCGGTGGATTTGGTTGAGGGCGTAACCAAGCGGGCCTCGGAATCCACGAGCAACTGGGTGTTCTTGAACGGACAGTGGGTTCAGCTTCCGGGCAAGCGCCCGACGGGCCCCGCGACCCAGGCCAACGGTGCGGACGATTTGGTGACACAGCGTGTGATTCGAGTTCCGCTGCAGGAACTGTTGGCGGGCAAGCAGTCGATCAACATCGTGGTGCGACCGGGTGACGTGATTCGCGTTCCGAGTCCGGAAACGGGCAACGTGTATCTCGGCGGTCAGATCGCACGGCCGGGCAGCTTCCAGTTGCCGTCGAACGGCAAATTGACGTTGATGCGCGCGGTGTTCAGCGCGGGCGGGTTGTCGGAAATGGCGGTTCCCGAGCGCGTCGAACTGACGCGAATGGTCGGACGAGACCGTCAGGCGACGATTCGATTGAATCTGCGCGAGATTTCGAAGGCTCAACAACCCGACGTGTACCTGAAGCCGGATGATCAGATCAACTTCGGAACGAACTTCTGGGCGATGCCGCTGGCGGTGATCCGCAACGGATTCCGCGCGAGCTACGGATTCGGCTTCTTGCTCGACCGTAACTTCGGCAACGACGTGTTCGGCGCGCCGCCGGGAACGTTCGGCTCGAACTGATCGAGGGGATGACGAGTGCAGGGTGGAGCAGTCAACACGCCGACGATCGGCACGGAGAAGGGGTTCGCGGATGAACTTCGCGCGCTTGTTCCCGCACATGCATGGATCATGATCGGCGTGTTGGCGGTCGGATCGATTCTGCTGTTTTTCCGGTGGTTCCTGAAGCAGCACGAGTTCAGTTCAACGATGCTCGAGGATTGGGGGCATTCGTACGCGGTGCCGCTGGTGAGCCTCGGGATGATCTGGGCGCGTCGCAAGGAACTCAAAGGGCTCGAGGCGCAGACATTTTGGGCGGCACTTCCGCCGTTTCTCGCGGGAATCGGGGCCTATTTCTTCTTCGTGGTCGGAGTGCCGAACCATCTGGGGCAAGGTCTCGCGATCGTGCTGACCCTGGGTTCGCTTGCGCTCCTCATGACAGGGCCGCTGATCTTCCGAATCTTGTTTCTTCCGATCTTGTATCTCTGTTTCGCGATCACGATCTCCGAACAGATCATGATCAAGGCGACATTCCCGTTGCAAGCCATCGCCGCCAAAGGCGCGGAGTTGATGTTGGTGATGCTGCAAGGCATCTTCGACTACGACATCGAACGCGAAGGTGTCACGCTGCACATCTTCTACAAAGGCGAAGATATTCCGCTGAACGTCGCCGAGCAGTGCTCCGGCATGCGCATGGTTGTCGCGTTCCTTGCGCTCAGCGCGGTGATGTCACTGCAGAACAGATTCTGGTGGCAGCGCATCGCGCTGATACTGCTCGC
>JBKDPX010000008.1:0-3015 GCA_046342165.1 Phycisphaerales bacterium
CAACTTCGTCAACATCTCAGCAAACTGCTGTTGCCCCGACACATCAATGCCCACGGTCGGCTCATCCAAGAGCAGCAGCCGCGGCTTGGATGCAATCGCACGCGCGATCATCACGCGTTGCAACTGACCGCCCGAAAGCGCATTCACTCGCTTTTGCGCGAGTTCCGCAACACCGACCAACTCCATCGCCTCATCAATAGATTGAACGGTCGCGGCATCAAGCCGACTCCACGGTGTCACGGAGAGGGCAGCCGGCATCTCGATCACTTGGCGAACGCTCATCGGAAACGCCAACTCCGCCTCATTGCGTTGGGGCACATATCCGATGATGCGCTCACGCCTCGCTTCGCGCGGCGTCATCCCGAACAACTCAATCGAACCGCTCGAAGGCTCCAGCAATCCAAGCGTCAGCTTCAACAGCGTCGATTTCCCGCCGCCGTTCGGACCAAGCACGCCGAGCCGCACGCCCTCATCGATGGCCAATGTCACATGCTCAACCGCCGGCGCCGCGGAGCCGTAGGAGTAGGTTACTTGGTTGTATCGCACCGCCACCGCCATGCAACGCCCTACTTTCCTTCACGTTCGCCGAGACTCTCTCGAATCGATGTGAGATTGGTTCGCATCAATCCGAACCAATCCCCATCACCCAGCGGATCCAACCTTCCGAGTTTCACCTTCGCACTTTTCGCGATGCGCTCCGCTGTTTTGGCGTTGAACTGCGGCTCGACGAAAATCGCGCGCACCCGCTGACTCTTGATTTCCGACACCACGCTCGCGATATCCGCCGGCGTCGGTTCTCGTCCCTCCATCGTGCGAATCACCGCTGCGACCTTGAATCCATAACGCTCCGCAGGCCGACCGAAGGCGTTATGGTGCGTGACGATCGACACTTCACCGAGCTTCGCGATCCCTTCACGCCACTCGTGATCCACGGCATCAACCTCTTGCGTCAGTTTCGATTCCGCCTCGCGAATCGCCGCGAGTTCCGCTTCGACGACGCCCTGTTCCGACATCTTCGCGCGAACCGCATCCGCTACGGCGGGAATCAACTGTTTGACGAGCACGGGATCCAACCACAGATGCTGATCCACAGGCCCGTGATCGCATGTCTCACCGTGCTCATGATCGTGTGCGTGATCGGTATTCGGAACCGCTTCCCCAGGCCGCTGCAGCCCCGCAACCTCGCCGAAGCACACCACGCGCCGCTTCGGATCCGGTGACGAGTTCAAAACCTCCGCGACGCGGGGCTCAAGATTCAATCCGACGTACACCACCACATCCGCGGAAGCGAGTTGCGAGAGTTCTCGCGGACTGAACTCATAGCCATGTTCGCTCCGTCCCGGCTGCATCAGCACCGTCAACTCGGAACCACCCGGCAGCAGTGGCTCCACAATGCCTTTCAGCGGAGCAACGGTAACCACAACCTTGATCCCTGCATGCGCATCGAGACCGATCGCGCTCAGAAGCAGCACCGCCGCCTTGATAAATGTCATAACCCGCGCCATATCGCACCTCTCTATTGAGAATGCTATCTCAATAAGCATAGCGCCATCGCGCCGCGTTCGGCGACACGCTCGCGGATTCGTCCCCACCGCCGACTTCGCCTCCTACGCTCTCCCGTCATGCATTTCGCGGACATCTTCTCGGGCCGGACGCCCTCTTTTTCATTCGAGTTTTTCCCGCCGAAGTCTTCCGACGCCGCGGGAGACTTGTTCACCACCATTTCCGAACTGCAGCCCTTGAATCCGTCGTTCGTTTCAGTCACGTACGGGGCCGGCGGTTCGACCCGGGAACTCACGAACGATTTGGTGGTCAAGCTTCGCACCGAAACAAAGCTCAATCCCGCTCCGCATCTCACCTGCGTCAATCACGACGAACGCGACATCGAATCCATTCTGCACCGATATGCCCAAGCCGGCATTCGCAACATCGTGGCGCTGCGCGGCGATACGCCGAAGGATGCATCATCGCACGACAATCCATGGCGATCATTCCGATATGCGTCTGAACTCGTGCGTTTCATCAAGCGCACGACTGAACGCCTTCAACACTCGGACCGCCGCGGCTTCGGTGTCGCGGTCGCCGGCTATCCGGAAGGTCACGCTGAAACTCCGAATCGTCTGACCGAGATTGAATTGCTCAAAGCCAAAGTCGATGAGGGCGCGGATGTGATCATCACGCAACTCTTCTTCGACAACCGAGACTTCTATGACTTCCGTTCCCGATGCGAAATCGCGGGCATTCGAGTCCCGATCGTCGCGGGCATCATGCCGATTTCAACGATGGCGGGCGTGAAGCGCATGGCTGAACTGGCATCAGGCACTCGCTTTCCCGCGCCATTACTGCGCGCGATCGCTCGCGCCGGCAACGATGACGCCGTGCGCCGACTCGGCATCCATTGGGCGACTGAACAATGCCGCGATCTGCTTGAAAACAATGTCGCGGGAGTTCACTTCTACACGCTCAACCGCTCAAAGGCCACACGCGAGATCTATCACACGCTGAGCCTGTAAACGATCAGCGCGCAACAAGCCATCGCAACAATTCGTCGTTGACCGCATACTCGCGCGTCACTCCGCCGCTTTGGATCATCAGATTCGATTTCGACTGCGCAACTGGCGCGCGAAGGATCGATGTCTCCAGCACTCCCCCGCCGCCACGAAGTTCGATCTCGCCAAGCACCTCTTCCGACCGCATGTCGGATTCAAGATGCGTGAAGCTTGCATCGGCATCGCAGATCAAAGCCAATAGCGCATTCACGCTCTGCCCCGACTCGCTCCAACCTTCGATTCGGCGATCATACTTTCGCTCCGGCTGCCCTTTACTTCGAATCACAACGGAAAGCACATCAGCCTTGATCACATCGGTCGCGCGCGCGGCTGCGTACACGCGCCAGTCAGCCGTCAGCCGCTCCACATCCGCGCGATCAACCACCAGTACCGCCGGCCCCCATGCAGTTTCCGACGAGCCTTGCCCATCAAGCGGATCGAGCATCGCCTCCGCTCTGACAAACAC
>JBKDPX010000009.1:0-6798 GCA_046342165.1 Phycisphaerales bacterium
AATCGTGTTCCGCGCGTGGTATCAGAACGCGAGCGGCGTATGGGAAGCCGAACCAGCTACGGCGGCAGCGAGGTGTATCTCTCGCTCGTTGATGCGAAGAACACGCCGTACAGCCCGGATCTCCGTCAGTTGTCCGTCGAAGCCATGTGCACCAATCGAGATCTGCCGTTGCAGATGCCCGTCGGAAAGGGGCGAACGGATTTCACGCTCGACATCGGTGCTCCCGTTCAATCGATTCGCATTGTCGCCGGACCCACGCCGCCTCGTGCGAGTTACGCCGAGGGTGATGCCTCCTGGCGTTTGGTCAGTCATTTGTCACTGAACTATCTGTCGATGACTGACGAAGACATCGATGGCGACGGTCAAATCTCAAACGATGAGCGACAGGGCGCCGCGGCGCTTCGCGATCTGTTGAAGTTGTACGGATCCGTCGGTGATCCGACGATCAAGAAGCAGATTGACGGCATTCGAGAAATTCAGACGCGCACGGTGACGCGGCGCGTACCCAACTCGGGCGCGATCGCGTTCGCGCGCGGCCTCGAAGTGACCTTGACGATGGAAGAGGCGATGTTCGAAGGTACGGGCGTGTTCCTGCTGGGCGCGGTGCTCGAGCAGTTCTTCGCACGGTATGTCACGATGAACTCGTTCACGGAAACGGTGATCCGAACCGTCGAACGAGGGGAGATCATGCGTTGGAAGGTGCAGGTCGGAACAAGACCGATGCTTTGAGCCGCGGCGCGCAAGCGGGTGGTGAAGGGCCTTCGATGAGCGAAGCGTTGGACGCGGCGGCGCGTACCGACGGCGGTATCGACTTGCCCGAACATGCACCCCGACTTACCAGTTCCAAGCAGATCGATCATGAATCGCGGATGCGACTGCTTGAATCACTTGCGGAGGAGCCGTGGAACTACCACTTTCTCGCGCTCGTGCGTCGACTCGAAGCGTTGTACCACGATCAGCCCGGGTTCGGACACTCGACGCGATCGGATGAGGATCCGGTTCGATTCTGTCAGGAACCATCGCTCGCATTTTCACCGTGCACGATTTCGGAGTTCAAACATCAGACGGACAAGGCGCCTTCGCGTTTGTTCGTCAACTTCCTCGGGCTGACGGGGCCGAACGGGCCGCTGCCGTTGCATTTGACGGAGTTCGCGCGCGTTCGTGAGCGGCATCATCGAGATTCGACGCTCGCGAGATTTCTGGATGTCTTCAACCATCGCATGCTCGGATTGTTCTATCGAGCGTGGGCCGCGAGTCAGATGACCGCGAGTTTCGATCGTTGGGAGCCGCCGCTGTCCGGAAAAGTGACGCCGGCCGAGCGCGAGTTGCAACTGGCACGGGACACGAGTCGTTACTCGATCTATCTGGGTGCGTTGTTCGGAATGGGCATGGACTCGTTCCGACATCGCGACGCGGTGCCGGATCTTTCGAAACTGCACTATGCGGGCCGGATGTCGATGGCCCAGAAGAACCCGGAAGGCCTGCGCGACATTCTCAGTCAGTTCTTCGGCGTTGAAGTTGAAGTGGAGGAGTTCCACGGTCGCGCGGTCGCGGTGCCGGATCGTTACGGTTGCGTGCTCGGAGTCCAATCAAGCGAGGGCGCGCACACCGGACAACTCGGCGGACCTGGCGGCGGCGCGATGTGCGGCAGCACGTATTTCGATTGCGCAGGCGCGTTCCGATTGAAGATCGGCCCGTTGAACATGGAGCAGTATCGCAAACTGTTGCCGCACACCGACAGCGCGCGTCGGCTCGCCACATGGATTCGAAACTACGTCGGTGACGAGTTGTGGTGGGATGCCGTGCTGGTGTTGAAGAAAGAGCAAGTCCCACGGACGAAACTCGGCGCGGGCGCCGCGCTGGGTTGGACGACTTGGATCATGAGCGGCGAAAGTCCGGAGGATCGCGCGGATCTCGCGTTGAGATCTCCGTTTGGTGAAGTGGCGTTTGATCAGGAACCGGCGGCCGTTTGACGGCCTGTTTTCTCGGAGACTCGGATGAGCGGTATCTCACGCGCGGCGTTGTTCGGAAAGATGAACTCCATCGGCTACAAAGCCATGGAGGGAGCGACGGTGTTCTGCAAACTGCGGGGCAATCCGTACATCGAACTGGTTCACTGGATGCACCAGTTGATGCAGACTCAGGACTCCGATCTGCATCGCATCGTCAAAGCCTTCAATCTCGACGCCTCACAACTGACGGCCGACACCCAAGCCGCACTTGACCGACTGCCCAAGGGCTCGAATCAGATCTCCGACATCTCATCGAAGTTCATCGAGTCCATCGAACGCGCCTGGACATTCGCGAGCCTGAAGTTCGGCGAAACATCCGTCCGCACGGGGCACATCATCTTTGCACTCGTCAACGAGCAGACGCTCAAGCCCGAGATTCTGCGCATCAGCAAGCAGTTCGACAAAATCAACGCCGATCAACTCGGCGAATCGTTCCTCAAGATCACCGACGGAAGCCCGGAAGCGGTGCTGGCTGCGGCCGACGCTCGCGGCATCGAAGGCGCGCCCGGTGATGCAAGCGGTGCGATGGCGCCCGCGCAAATGGGCAAGCAGGAGGCGTTGCGCAAGTACTGCAAGGATCTGACCGAGAACGCCAAGAGCGGAAAGATGGATCCGATCGTCGGACGTGACGAGGAAATCCGTCAATGCATCGACATCCTGATGCGTCGACGTCAGAACAACCCGATCCTGACGGGTGAAGCGGGTGTCGGCAAAACGGCGGTGGTGGAGGGTTTCGCTCAGCGCATCGTCAAGGGCGATGTGCCGCCGCAGTTGAAGGATGTGCGCCTGCTCGAACTCGATGTCGGTCTGTTGCAGGCCGGTGCGAGCATGAAGGGTGAATTTGAAAACCGTCTGCGTCAGGTCATTGACGAGGTGCAGGCGAGTCCCAAGCCGATCATTCTGTTCATCGACGAGATCCACACGCTGATGGGCGCCGGCGGCAGCGCGGGCACGGGCGACGCGGCGCAGTTGCTCAAACCCGCGCTCGCGCGCGGCACATTGCGCACCGTCGGCGCGACGACGCAGTCCGAGTACAAGCAGCACTTCGAGAAGGATCCGGCGATGACCCGCCGCTTCCAGGTCGTCAAGGTCGATGAGCCGGATGAAGCCAAGTGTTTGCTCATGATCCGCGGCCTTGCGGATGTGATGGAAAAGCACTTCAAGATTCAAGTGCTGGATGAGGCGCTCGAAGCGGCCGTCAAGCTTAGTAAACGTTATATTCAGGGTCGTCAGCTTCCCGACAAAGCGGTGAGTCTTCTCGACACGGCGTGCGCGCGGGTCGCCGTGAGTTTGCACGCCACGCCGGGTGATATCGATGATCTGAGCAAGAAGATCGAGGGTTTGCAGCGCGAACTTGCGATCGTCGACAAGGAAATCAAGTTGGGCGCGGATCACTCCAAGCGCCGCGCGGATATCGAGGAATTGATCGCCTCGGATCAGGTGCGATTGAAGGAGATGCAGGAGAAATACGCGAAGGAGAAGGACTTCGTCGGTCAGATCATGGAGTTGCGCGCGAAGCTTTCGCCGCCTGCGGTTGAATCCAAGGACGGCGCACCGGCACCGGCGGTCGTGGAGCTGTCGGATGCGGATCGCGAGGACGTGAAGAAGAAGTTGAAGGCGCTCAAGGATGATCTTGAGAAGTTCCAGGGCGAATCGCCGCTGATCGCGCCGAGCGTGGATGCGCAGGCCGTTTCGGCGGTTGTGGCGGACTGGACGGGCATTCCGCTGGGCCGCATGGTGAAGGATGAACTCAAGACGGTGTTGAATCTCGCGGACACGCTCGAGAAGCGCGTGATCGGTCAGCGCCACGCATTGGAGTCGATTGCCGAAAGAATCAAGGTCAGCCGCGCGAAGCTGGATAATCCGGGCCGTCCGATCGGCGTGTTCCTGCTCGTCGGCCCGTCGGGCGTCGGCAAGACGGAGACCGCGATTTCGCTCGCGGAGACGTTGTACGGCGGACCGCAGGGCTTGATCACGATCAACATGAGCGAGTTCCAGGAGGCGCACAAGGTGAGCTTGCTGATGGGTTCGCCTCCGGGCTATGTGGGCTACGGCAAGGGCGGCGTGATGACCGAAGCGGTTCGTCGTCGTCCGTACAGCGTGCTTTTGCTCGATGAAGTGGAGAAGGCGCACGGTGATGTGCACGAGATTTTCTTCCAGGTGTTCGACAAGGGCATCATGAAGGACAGCGAAGGCCTTGATATTGATTTTAAGAACACCATTATCTTGCTTACGAGCAACGCGGGCACGGATTTGGTGATGAAGCTGTGCAAGGATCCGACGCTGCGCCCCGAACCCAAGGCGTTGGCGGAGGCGATTCGTCCGGAGTTGCGCAAGGTGTTCCCGGATGCGCTCATCGGACGGTTGGCGATCGTTCCGTATTACCCGCTGAACGATGAGATGATCCGTTCGATCATCGGATTGCAGATGTCGAAGATTCGTCAGCGCGTCAAGGAAGGTCACGGCATCCCGTACACCTACGACGACAGCGTGACGGATCTGATCGTGAGCCGCGTGACCGAGATCGATTCGGGTGCGCGCGCGATCGATGCGATCATCACGCGCACGATGTTGCCGCGAATCGGCAAGGAACTGCTGGAGCGTTTGATCGAAGGCCGCCCTGTGACGCGCGTGCATGTCGGAGTCGAGAACAGCGATTTCGTGTATTCGTTCGAGTAAACGGAGCGTGAAGCGTCATGTCATCGGGATCATCGCCGAATTCCTGGGATTGGCGCAACGGGGTTCAGGGGCCGAGCAGTCTCTGGCGCACGATGTCCTCGGGCGGCGCTCAGTGCTCTGCTCGCGTTCCGGTGCAGGGTACTACTTCAGGCGGGGATCATTCCGCGGCTACACAAGTCGTCAGGAGTACTCTGGCTCAATTGAGATTGGCGCGCAATCAGTGCGTGGACCTGAACGCCCTCATCGCGCCGGTGATTCGATTGATGCAGGATTCGTCGATCAAATCGATTCTCGGCTCGACGGATCTGTTTCAGGAGTTGTATGGCGAGGTCGTGGTGAAAGTCGCCGAGTCTTATTTGTCCGTTCGAGAAGACAAGGGCAAGGACGGTCGTGCGAACAACACGGGGCGGGAAGTCGAGGAGTTTCAGAAGAACGTGAAGTCAAGCAAAGGTGCCGCATGGTGCGCGGCGTTTGTCTACACGTGTCACATGAAGGCGGCGACATTGCTTGGCGGCGTCACGACCGCACCCCGCGACGCCGCGGCATGTCAGATGTGGTATCGAAGCAAGAACACGAATATCCGTTTCACGGCGCAGTCGGTGCTGGCGGGGATCAACACGCCGCGCGCGGGAGACTTGTTCGTCTTTGAAGAGGTTGAGGATACCGCCTCGAAGGCGAAGAAGGACCGCGACAAAGATGTGAAAATGGCGGAGTTGCAGCACCAGGCGCGCGTGTCATCGGCGAGGAAGTCAGGTGCGGAAGGCGAAGGGTTGGAGAAGATCCGGCGCGATTCGCAGGAGCGTCTTGATGATTCGGTGAAAGACGCGGATGAGAAGTTGAAGGAACGCACGAAGGACATGAAGCACGGCGTGAAACTCGGCGACAAACTGAGTCGTGACGCGGGGACGCATTTTTCGGGACATACGGGGATCGTGAAGAGTTGCGAGCCGCTGAGCAAAAAGACCGTGACGATCGAGGGAAACACGAATGCCGGAGGGTCGCGAGAAGGCGACGGCGTGTATGAAAAATCGGATCGGATGGATCGTCGGAAGGACGGATCGATGTCCTGTCCGCAGTTATACGGGTTTGTACGGCCGAAATATGTGCCGCTGACGCGGCGGTAGCGGCGGGGAATCCGGCCGTAAGTGGGAAGGTGAGGCATCATGGCTGCGAATCAAGGACAAGGCGGAACGAGCGGACAACGGGCACAGCGCACGGGCGCGAACCGGTTGTTGGCGATCAACACGCCTTTGGGCGAGGATGTGTTGTTGATTCGAAGCTTGAACATGACGGAGGAACTCGGTCGACCGTTTCATGCGGAGCTGGAGTTGCGCAGCGAGAAGCATGACATCGCGTATGACGAGATCATCGGAAAGAACTGCACGATTCGATTGATGAGAACGGACGGTCAAACTCGGTTCATCAACGGGTACATCTCGCGATTCGTGCAGGAGGGTGCACCGTCGGAGGGGCGATCGAATGTCTATCGCGCGACATTCGTGCCATGGCTGTGGTTTCTGACACGAACGAGCGACTGCCGGATCTTCCAGGAAAAGTCCTACAAAGACATCATCATGGAGGTCTTCCGCGATCACGGGTTTTCGGAATTCAAAGATGAGTGTTCGGGTGAACATCCCAAGCACGAGTACGTGGTTCAGTATCGAGAGACCGCGTTCAACTTCGTGTCGCGATTGATGGAAGAGGAGGGGATTTACTACTACTTCGAGCACGAAAACGGAAAGCACATGCTCGTGCTGTGTGATCAGGCCGATGCGCATGCGCCGGTGGACGGATACGCATCGATTCCATATGTGGAACAAACCGCGGGCAACGTCGGCATGGAGCGTTTGTTTGAATGGGTCGTCGAGAAGCAGGTGCAAACCCAGAGCTTCGCGCTCCGCGATTTCGACTTCAAGGTTCCGGGCAAGAATCTGGACTCGAATCGCGACACCGATCATCCCGTGAAGGAGTTGGTGAGCGAGTATTACGACTACCCGGGCGGATATCACGAAAAAGCCGACGGTGACTCGCGAGCGACGCTGCGAGCCGAGGAAGTCACGGCGCATGTGGAAGTCTGTCGCGCGCGGGGCGATGTGCGCGGCTTGCT
>JBKDPX010000010.1:0-9456 GCA_046342165.1 Phycisphaerales bacterium
TTTCTGGCCGGCGTCGTCATCGCGATACGAAAGCGCGACATCCCGATGTTGGTCACGCATTCGATCGTGCTCGCATTCATTGTCTCAACGGCCTTGGGAACCGGCGCGTTAGCGGATCGATTCGCTGTGCCGTTCATACCGGTGATGTGGTGTTGCGCATTGATCTCATTGCGCAACCTGACGGCGTCCGCGCGCGCCGTCTCAACTGAGCGATGATCGGCGCAACTCGATCAGTCGTTCCACTTGCGCGCGGGTTCGCCCGTGTACAGGCTCAGCGGTCGGATCAGCCTGTTGTTTGCATGCTGCTCGATCACGTGGGCGCACCAACCGCTGATTCGTGATGCAACGAAGATCGGGGTGTATTGCGGCACGGGAATGCCCATTGTGAAGTAGGTCATTCCGCACGGGAAGTCGACGTTCGGATGGATCTTCTTGTCGCGCAACATGATCGATTCAACCTCGTCGCCGATCTCGAACCAACGCAGAAACTCCTTGCCTTTGCGTTCCGCGAGTTTTCTGCCCAGTGCGTTGAGGATCGGCGCTCGATGATCGCCGTTCTTGTACACGCGATGCCCGAAGCCCATCAGCTTGCGTTTGGTGACGAACGCATGCTGCATGAAATCGTTGATGGTTCCCTTCCCGGCTTCGATGAAGGTTCGAATCTCGCGCAACATCTCCATCGCCGCTTCGTTCGCACCGCCGTGGAGGGGGCCCTTGAGCGCCGCGATGCCGCCGGTCACGGCGCCGTGCATGTCACTCAATGTGCCCGCGATCACGCGGCTGGTGAAGGTGCTCGCGTTGTAGTCGTGCTCGGCGTACAGAATCAAAGACACATCCATCACGCGCGCGGACTCCGCGTCAGGCTTGACGCCGGTCATCAGGTACAGCAGATTCGCGGCGTGTGAAAGCGAAGGATCGCCCCCCAGTTCGCGACCGATGATCGCACGGCCGTCGATTACATTCTGCATGTGGCCGATGATCGTGGGGGCCTTGGCAAGCAGACGTTTGGCTTTTCGAAGATTGGCTTGCGCGCTGTTGTCCTGCGCATCGGGATCGGTGTGCCCGAGAATGCTGACAGCTGTTCGCATCACATCCATCGGGACGGCTCGACCGCTTGCGAGATAACCGCCCGCGCTTTCGATGAACGAGGTCACCGCCGGGTGAAGTGAGCGCTCGCCCGCCAGTTCACATCGGAAGCGCGCGAGTTCAGAGGCGTCGGGCTTGTGCCCTTCCAGGAGGACGAACGCGACCTCTTCAAATGTCGCGTTCTTGGCAAGGTCGTGGATTTCGTAGCCTCGATACCAGAGTCCGCCCTGCTCGATGGAACAGATCTTGGTTTCACCTGCGACGACGCCCTCGAGGCCGCGGGCGAGTTGAGCGGCGGTATCTTGATTGCCCATGTGAAAGCTCCTGTAATGCGATACAGGGTAGCGCTTTCCCTGGTTGTGTGCGAGGCGCGGGGCCGCGGAATATCACATCTTGTCGCGCGTGATCTGCGCGTAGGCGTTGTGGCTGTGGATGGACTCGAAGTTTTCCGAGTTGATTTCGTACCAGGTGATCCGTCGATCCGCCTCGAGCGTGACGGCCAGATCACGAACGATGTCCTCGACGAACTTCGGGTTCTCGTAGGCGCGTTCCGTGACCCACTTTTCGTCGGGACGCTTGAGAACCGCGAACACCGGACATGACGCCGCTTTCTCGAGCAACTCGACGAGTTCCTCGATCCAAAGCATGCCGTCGGTCTTCACCTTCGCTTCGATTCGACAACGCTGATTGTGGGCACCGTACTCCGAGATTTCCTTCGAACACGGGCAGAGGCTGGTCGCTGGTGCGGCGACGCTCATGATGAAATCAGTGGTTCCGTTCGTGGTGCATTCAAAGCGGACCTGATAATCCATGAGGCCCGGCATACCCGTCACGGGTGCGGCCTTTTTGACGAAGTAGGTGAACTCCGCTTCGAAATGCGCCGTCTCGGCGTTGAGTTTTTCACAAATCGCCCGCGCGATTCCGGGAATCATCTCGGGCGTAAGCGGTTCGCTTGTTTGGGCGTTGAGCACCTCGAGAAAGCGGCTCATGTGCGTGCCCTTTTGATAGTGGGGCAGCGAAACATACATGTTGATCTTGGCGACGGTTGTCTGCTCCGACCCATCTTTCGTGCGCAATCGGATCGGATAGGTGACATTCTTCACGCCGACGCGGTCGATCGCGACTCTGCGAGTATCGCCACCGGCCTGGACATCGGGCATACCGGCGGCTCGGACAGCGGATTCCGGGGTGCTGCGGATCATGGTCTTCACGCGTTTTCCAACCTTCCTCGCCATATCAGACGATAGCCCCGCGACGGATGCCGCGATTGGAGGGCTATTCGCTCGACTATCGGTTTTGGATGCCTCGGGGAGGTGGCTTAGGAGTGCCGTTGCATGGCGCCGGATGCCCACGAGAGTCCCAATGCGATCCCGATCAATCCGCCGGCGGGCCATTCCAGGGACATGGGGCGTGCGAGCGGCAACACATCGCCCGATGTCACCAGAGCTTCGAGTTTCACGCCATGGAGCATCGACGCAACCACAGGACCGCATGCAGCCACGACGCTCAATGATGCGAGCGGGATGAAAGGTCTTGTCCGAGCATTGATCGATCCGTGTACGAATTGTGAAACAACCGCTGCAGCGATTCCGGCGGCGACAGCTCCGGCAATCGTCTGCCCTTTCAGGCCGTTGTTCGCGACCAGGTAGCATGCACCCGCCGCTGCGATTGCGCCGATACAGACGGCGGTCGCTATCTTTTGACCCCCGATGCTCTCGGTTGTGGGTGAGTCAGCTTCGAGTCTTTGGCGAGAAGCAATCCAAACAATCACGAAGGCGATGCCCATGCACGCCAAATTCTCCAGTGCGATGCGATAGACCGGAAGTTCAGACTCGTGCAATCGCGTGAGCGATTCGAGGTTGGCGAGCGGCCACGCGGTCCACACCAAGCAGATTCCCGCGAGAATGTACCCTGTGGGTTCATCGACGGTCTTCGCACCGATCCACGCGAATGCGCCGGATGCGCACAATGCTGCAAGGAAACACGCGGCGACCATCCAAACGGGCGAGGCGGAATCCGAGAGAATCGCCGATTGGCCTCCGTGTTCATCCGTGATCGCCGAAGTCAGCCGGTACAGGCCCGGCCCGATCGCCAGTGATGCGAGTAGGTACAGGATCCACTTCGAGAGCGCTGTTTTCATCCGTGGGATGATATTCACCGCGAAAGGTTGCGTCATTCATGCAAAGTCCGTCTCGAGTCGATACGCTGTCGGCCATGAATGGCACAAACACGCATATCAAGGAACCCGTCACATCCCGTTTTGATTGGTTCGGTCAACTGCTTTGGCCGGTCTTGTTTCAGTCCGTTTCTTTGGCGATGCGCCCCGCTCGGCTGATCATGGCCTATGTCTGCCTCGTTCTCGTGGCTCTTTGCATCCGGATTCCGTCGATGTGGGCCGAAAAAGGAAAGAGCGTCGAGCAGGCTTTCTCCGCGACATGGCCTAAAGCCATGAATGACTTTGTGGGTGCTGTCGGCGACTTCGATCCGCTGCGAACGCTCAATGCGATCGGCCGTTTGTTCATCGCATTGCCCGCTTTGATCATGGAGAACCAGAATTGGTATGACATACTCGCGGCATTCGTGCCGGCACTGGTCGTGTGGTCAGTCTTTGCATGTGCGATCTGCCGATCGGTCGCGGAGGATCATGTGGGCATGCCTCGGCGCTCGTGGACTGAGTATCTTTCGTTTGGACTTGGAAAGGCGCGCTCGGCTTTCTTCGCCTACGCGGGGCCATTGGTCCTCGCCTGGATGTCATTGTTGGCGGTGAGTTGTGTCGGCGTTCTGCTGCGCGTTCCGTTTCTGCAGATCGTCGCGGCGCTGTTCGCCGGAATTGCGTTGCTGATCGGACTGTTGGTGACATTGATGGCGGCCGGATTGATTCTCGGCGCGCCGATGCTGATTCCCGCAGTCGCTTGTGAGGGTACTGACGCGATCGACGCGAACCAGCGAGCGCTCGCCTATGTGTACGCGAGGCCGCTCCGATACATTGCGTATCTGCTCCTTGTCGTGACGATGCTCGTCGCAACGGGTGTTTTGACCTCGATGTTGTTTGATCGCGGAATCACGCTCTCGGTGGACGCCATGATGCGTTTTACGGGCGACGAAAATCGCGGCTATCTCAAGTTGATGGCATTGAACGGTGAGGAGCCGTTCTCAGGACCCGAAGCTTCGTGGCATTTGAAATCTACGGGAACCGTTCTTTCGTTCTGGGTTGATGCCTGGCGTCTTCTCGTGCCGGCATTTACGCTCAGTCTGTTCCATAGCGCGAGCACACTGCTGTATCTGCTTGTACGGAAGGTGAACGACGGGCAAGAACCGTCAGAGCTCTGGACCGGAGTGGGAGGTCCCGAGGTGTTGAAGAACGCGGAGCGCGAGTCGGCGGCTGCGAGCGGAACCGGAGATCTGTAAACGTGTCATTCCGCCCGCCTCTCCTTGAAGGTTGATTCGGATACCTTGGATCATGACTGATAAATCCGCGCGAAACGATCGTGATTTGCCGCTGAATCTCAGTGAATGCGTTCCTGTACAGCCGCCGGCGAGTTTCGTCGGGGACTGCGCCGCGGCGGGAATCGAATTCGCCCCCGGTGAAGTCGAAACGCTCGCTCGATATGTCGGGATGTTTCTGGGGTTTAATGAAATCACGAATCTGACAAGTGTCACGGAGCCGGCGGAAGTCTGGCGCCGACACATCTACGACAGCTTGACACTGATGCCGGTGGTGTCCGAGTTGATGGAGGGCAGCACGGTCATCGATGTGGGCAGTGGCGGAGGGTTGCCGGGCTTGCCGTTGGCGATCGTCTCTCCGCACCTCAGATTCACACTGCTTGAGGCGACGGGTAAGAAGGCTTCGTTCTTAAAAGAAGCGGTCAGGATTCTGGGTTTAACGAACTGCGAAGTATTACAAGAGAGGGCCGAACGCGCCGCGCATGATCGAGGGTTGAAGAGCGCCACGGGACGTACGGGCGCGAGGCGGGAGTCCTATGACCTGGTTGTTGCCAGAGCTGTCGGTCGACTCAACACGTTGGCTGAACTGACGGTTCCGTTCGCCAAGATCGGCGGACGTTGTGCACTCATCAAAGGTGAGCAAGCGCAGGAAGAGATCGCGGAATCGGAATTCGCATTCCAACAACTCAATGCCGTCTATGTGACGACCTTGGAAACACCGACGGGCCGCATCGTGGTATTGGAGAAGAACTCGGCGACTCCGCGGGTGTATCCGAGAGCCGACGGCGAACCGAAACGCGCGCCTCTGGGCGGCAAATCAAGTCGATTGGGAGGCACCAACCGAATCGGAGAATGATTCAATGGTGACGCCGCACGCCCTCGTCATCTACTGCACCTTGGCGTTATGCGCTGTCGGAGTCGTGGCGGCGCTTCGTCGATACGACATGAGTCCTCGGGAGCCGTGGCATGCGGTGATCGGCACGGTGCTGATCGGTGCCGGTTTAATGTGGCTCGCCATGTTCGTCCAGCAATCGAAGGTGATGAATCCCGTCGAGTGGCTCGATTCTCCACATGAGAATGTCAGATTCGCATTCGCCGCGGCATTGACGGAAGAAATGGCGAAACTCCTCACAGTCGGCATCGCCGCCGTGCTGTTTCGCAGGCACTTCGATGAAATGAGCGATGGAGTCGTCTACGGCGGTTTGGCCGGACTGGGCGCGGCGATTTTCGAATCGGTTCATGTGTTGGGCATGCCGCGTGGCTCGATCATGCTGCCCATCGAGGAACCCGTACGACTGGCCGGACATTTGATCATGGGTGCCATTGGTTGTGCGGGACTTGGTTACTTGGCCGTCCGAAGTCGTTGCGCGTACTGGGGTGTCCCATTGTGCTTCCTTTTGGGATGCGGCCTGCACTTTCTTTGGGACATCGTGGCATTCGAAACCGCTGATCAACTCCGTGAAACCGGAGAGGTTTCTTGGTCGCAACATGTCGCCGCGGCGGGATTGATGGTGACCGGCATGGTTCTGTTTCGCGTGATTCTGTTGCGAGGCGGCGTTCGAATCCGGGATTAGCGCGACTACGCTCTGTTCGTGTCGTTGTCCCCGACCAATATTCTCGGCCCCGGCGGAGCGGTCGCGCAAGCGCTCGGCGATCGATTTGAGTCTCGACCGCAGCAGGTGCAGATGGCATGCGCGGTCGCAGAGGCGATGCAATCCAAGTCGCATCTCTTGGCGGAGGCCGGTACGGGCGTCGGCAAGTCCTTCGCGTACTTGGTTCCCGCGATGATTCGCGCGGCATTGTGTGGCGAAACGGTACTCATCTCAACCCACACGATCGCGTTGCAAGAGCAGTTGATGTCGAAGGACATTCCGCGGCTTGCGGCGATTTTGTTCCCGGAGTCCGAAGAAGGAGCACCGCCGCCGATTCGCCCCGTGTTGGTGAAAGGTCGCGGAAACTATCTTTCCATTCGACGCTTGAAGCTCGCATCCGAAAGGCAAGAGCGTCAATTCAGCGATCCTGCGGCGAGAAGGTCACTGAGTGTGATCGAAGACTGGGCGTACGACACCGAAGACGGATCCACGAGCAGTCTTCCTGCGTTGGAGCGGCCCGGTGTGTGGACCGCCGTTCAGTCCGACTCGGCGAATTGCATGGGGCGCAAGTGTCCGAACTATGAAGCTTGTTTCTATCAACGAGCGCGAGCGGAACTTGATGGCGCGAATCTGCTGATTTGCAATCACGCGCTGTTCTTCTCTGATCTGGCGTTGAGATCGCAGGAGGCCGGATTTCTTCCGAAGTATCACCATGTCGTGCTCGACGAAGCGCATGCGGTGGAGGATGTCGCAAGCGAACATTTCGGATTGTCGTTGGCCGAGGGCAGAGTGAATCGACTGCTGTCATCCCTGTACACGCCGCGAGGTGGAAAGGGCTATCTTCCGCAGTTGCAACTTGCGTTGCAGGATTCATCGGAGATCGGTCGCGCACTCTCTTTGGTGGATGAGGCGCAGTCCGCATCACGCGCGTTTTTCGAAGGCGCGATCGAGTTCATCAAGCGCTCTACCGGGGAGACTGCGAAGAGTCCGATTGATTCCGCGCGAGTCTTCGCCGGCCAAACCGCTCGAATTCGAGAGCCGGGTGCGATCTCGAATGTGATCACGCCGGCTTTCCGCGAACTCGCGATCAGGCTCAAATCCATTCGCGAGGCCGTTCGCAACGAACAAGACAAGTTCGAACTCAACGCCTTTGCGGTGAGAGCGGAAAGCGTCGCAGTGGAAGCCGAGGCCCTTGTGTCACAGCTTGTCCCCGGTGCTGCATACTGGGCTGAATGCGAAGGTTCTGATGATGATGATCGATTCGGCTCGCCGCGCGTCAAAATCGCGTGTTCGCCGGTGGATGTCGCACCGATTCTGAAGGAGCACTTGTTCGGCGCGGATCATTCCGTGATCCTCGCGTCCGCGACTCTTTCGACGCGAACCGTTCGTTCCGGAGAGACGACCGAAAGTTCGGAGACGGCATTCGGCCACACGCTGGCGAGATTGGGTTGCGAGGGTGCGAAGACGATTCAACTGGGATCTCCGTTCGATTATGCGCGCCAAGTGGAGTTGTATGTGCATGCGGTGAATGAGAAGGGCTCCTACGTGGAAGGCCTTTCGCCGATGTCACATGCGATTTTGAGCAATGTGGAGGCGACCGATGGGGGAGCCTTCGTGTTGTTCACCAGCTTTCAGCAGTTGAACCGCTGTGCCGCCGAGTTGGCGGGGCCGTTGTCGGTTCGTGGCAATCCGTTGTTGGCGCAAGGGCGTGACGGATCACGGACATTGATTCTCCAGCGATTCAGGGAAGATCGTCGCTCCGTGCTGTTTGGAGCCGCGAGCTTTTGGCAGGGCGTTGATGTTCCCGGCGACAACCTGCGCAATGTGATCGTCACAAAGTTGCCGTTTGAACCGCCGGACCGTCCGCTGAATCAGGCCCGCTGCGAGCGGATCGAGGAGACGGGCGGAAATCCGTTCATGGAGGACTCGTTGCCGCGAGCGATCATTCGCTTCAAGCAGGGATTCGGGCGATTGATCCGAAGCGCATCGGACCGCGGGCGCGTCGTGATTCTCGATGGCCGCGTGGTGACGGCTCGGTATGGAAAGTACTTCCTGAACGCATTGCCGGAGGGCTTGAGGGCCCGAATCGTCAGGGAGGAAGACGAGTGAATCTGCTTTTGTTCGATATCGACGGGACGCTGTTGAACACCTCCGGCGCGGGCGCGCGATCGATGCTCGCCGCGGGGCGCGACCTCTATGGAGAGCGCTTCACTGACGACGGAGTCGAGTATGCGGGGCGTTTGGATCCGTTGATCATCGCCGAGATGTTTCATGCATCCGGAGTATCTCGGGATCTGTACGAGGTGGATCGGTTTCGGCGGCGATACCTGGAGTTGCTCCATCTTGAACTGAGCACCCGCCCGGCGGGCGCGTGTCCCGGGGTACACGACTTGCTTGCGGCTCTCTCACCGACATCGGCGACCATGGGTGTCTTAACCGGCAACTTCTTCGAGAGCGGCGCGATGAAGCTTCGCTCCTGCGGTATCGATCCGGATGCGTTCCGAATTCGAGTTTGGGGGGATGAATCTCCTCGTGCGACCCCTAAACGTGCGGATTTGGTCGAGGTTGCGCTGGAACGCTGGGGGGTGATGACAGGGATCGCTCCTCGATCAGATCGGGTGATTGTGATCGGTGACACTCCGGGTGATGTGGAGTGTGCGAGGGCGCATGGCTGCCGGTCACTCGCGGTGACTACGGGCAAATACGCTCGTGGAGCACTGGAAGCCGCGGGCGCGGATCTCGTACTCAAGGATTTGTCGGAGACTCAACGAGTTACTGAGTTCCTGCTGCGGGGATAACCGACAGCCAGTGACAGTTTTTCTCGCGGAAAATGCGCTTTCGACGAACGGATATCCGATCTCGGATACCATCGGAGCCACTTCGGGAGTGCGTGTGCGATGACCGATTCCTTTCGGGCCCTGTGCAACGATCATTACATCAATCAGAAGATCCAGACCAAACTGGAGCTTCCTCGCTCGCGCGAGACCGTGTTGGAGTTCTTTGAACGCACTCGGCGGCAATTCCCGTCCATGGGTTCGTTTCGGCGATTCCGTGATGAACTAGCGCTGGAGTCGCCGCAAGCCGATCAGCCTCATCGATGGCTCGCCATCCGCAACAACACGCTGCGCAGCGGCACAGTGAACGCGCCGACCGCCGCGGATGCTTACAGCCTGCACGAGACGGTGATTGATATCGCGCCGGCGTTCTTGTCGATCAGTCCGCTTGATGTTGATTTCATCGAATTGCTTTATGGTTTCGACCTCACCTCGGGCGGCAATCACGATGCGATCGTTTTGGACGCATTGATTCCCGGGTCTCCATTGGCGGCGCTGTT
>JBKDPX010000011.1:0-1797 GCA_046342165.1 Phycisphaerales bacterium
TCTGGGGCTCTGAAAACCACGTCGTCAGACCACCCCTCGTCCTCTATTGCCGGGCCGGTTGCGAAAGCGACCGGCCCTTCGGTTGTCAGGGAACGCCGCCGAGAGACCTTGGCGGCGTTTTCGCGTTTTGGCCCGCGTTCCGAAGGGATCGACATCATTCGCAACTGAGCCTTACACATTCTCGACGCGACAGGCACCTTCTGTACACATGAGTCATGTTCAGCGCATGAACCGAATCAATCGGCGTTCGTCCATGCCGATACGGCGACTGCTTCGAAACTCTGCAGGTGAAAATGGGCAAGCACTTCAATTGAAGAGCGAAGTGGTCCGATACCGCGGCGATCATTTCAGCTTGAACATTCTCCATCGTTGACAAGAAAACAGCCTCACGCTCGTCGTCACGTTCTAGGGATTGAATCCCCCATCCATGGTTATCAGAAACTCGGATCCGAACGCGACACAAACATTCGCCCACAACAATATTTTCTCCAGAGAATTTATCAAAAGCTCTTGCGGCCCCACCTGCAGCATGTGATACTCAACTGCTTCTTGCACGCCACTCCATCGACATAAGTCCGCGAACTGACCTCCGCCTCAGACCGCGACACTAGCGCCGATGGGATCGAGACTTCGAAGCGTTTTCGACTCGTTCAAACCTGGCGCGGGACGTCCGAAAGGACATGAGGAGTAGAGTGAAATGAAGACCATGATCGCTTTGTTGGCAGCTTGCGCCGGATTGGCCCACGCCGGGGTTATTCCCTCCACCCCCAGCACCTCGCTGGCTCTCGGAAATGCATCAGGCGCCTGGCAGACCATCGCCTCCGGCACGTCCAATCAACAAGCAGGCATCGCTGACATCGGAACCTATCTGGGCAATTTCGGTTACGCCGATATCCGTTCCAATTATCAGGTGAGCTCAATTCCCGATGCGGGTCCGAACGGCGGCAACATGTACCTTGTGACCGTCCGAGTGGGCAGCATCCGCAAGGTCGGCCCCTTCGCTCGCTTCTACGACCAGACGATCATTGACTTCGGCGCCACCGTCAGCGGCGCGACGATCACAGGTGCAACGGTGTCCTTCGGCATGGGCTCGAACGGGTTGCTCTTCGATGATTTCGGCGCGGCCACATCTTTGATCATCGATAGTTCCAACAGCACGGGCAACACCAACTTTGCGATGAAGATCAATGACGGCGTCCCGACCGATATTCACACGAACTACTCCTCCGAACTCGCGGCCGCCGTGGTCAACCCCGATGGCTCGGTCGGATTCTCCATCAACTACAACGTCAGCCAACTGTTCAACATGGGAACAAACGTGAGTGAGTTCTTCAACGGCGATCTCGCGGCCTTCCCGATCAACGGTTTCGCCAACCAGTTCGTCGTCGAAGTCATTCCCGCACCCACAACGGGTTTGGCTTTCGGATTGGGGATCGCGGCGATGCGTCGTCGCCGTCGCTGAGTCATTTCACGAAGATTGAGACATCATCAACCGGAGCCGGCACGAACACCGGTTCCGGTTTTTTCAATTTGTCACCGCTTCACAACGATTGCCGGAACGGTCGCCAGAGGCGACCGTCTCTTTGGTTTTCAGGCAACGCCGCCGAGAGACATCAGCGGCGTTTTCGCGTTTTGGCCCACATTCCGAAAGAATCGGCAACGCGACTGGCTGCGGAACGGTTCTCGGCGGCTCGGAGTGTCCATTACCGGCTCCGGCCCGCTGAGGCCCCACCGACGCGATTTTGGCCCAGAGTCACTTCGCGTCTCTCGTCGCCGGGCGCCCGGGTTAAGAGGGGT
>JBKDPX010000012.1:0-1046 GCA_046342165.1 Phycisphaerales bacterium
CAGTCTTGGTGCGAGCGATTGCTCGCGATCAGATTCGCGGTGACCACCAGTCCCACGATCACCAGTGCGGTCAGCATGCTCAAGGCGATCGGCGCCTCGGAGTCCTGCTTGCCCGGTGACGGCGGACGAAGTTGTGTCAGATCGTTCGGATTCGGCTGTGTCTGAGCGTGGGCCATCGTGGCGGGGGCGATCAGCGCCGCGGCCAAAACAGTCGCGCCAAGGAATTGCTTCTTCATCCCGGTATGGTACGACAACAAGCCCGCGAACGGAATGCGGCGAACAAAAGTTGAACGGACCGTCGTTTGCACCCCGAAATCCCGATCCCGCCGGCGTCCTTCACCAAAAGAACGCGATGGCGCCCTCTTCGGCGCCGATTGGCCGTACCCGTCACGCGGTCTCCCGCGGCGGAAACGGCGTTCGAAATCGATCGAAGTCGCTTGCCGCGAGATCCACCGTTTTCCATCGTGCGCTTCGAGTCTTCATGCGAGACTCAAAGTCACGAGCGCACACCGCTCGAAAGCAGTACCACAATCGTTGATGCACGAATGTGCCGTCGAAGCTGCCGTCCGCAGGCTGCGAATCGCATTCATACATGAACACCAGCAACGCGCGGAAGCCCGGTCCGAACAATGTCTCCCACGTCAGCATCCCGCGGATGTCGTCGCGAGTCGCCCAACACGCCGGTGCGCCTTTGCCCAACTTGCGACCCTTGAGATCGACGAGGTAGTTCCGCTCGCCGCCGTACAGCACATAGTCGAAACTCTTCAGCTCGTTCGCCCCATGATGTCGCGGCAAAAGCGTTCGGCGCGCCTCATCGATTCCCGTATACGGCAGTCGACGCGATCGCAAAAATGAAACAAAGATCCCCTCGTAGTAAGAACGATCGTACTTCATGTCCCCCTCCACCCCCCTCGACACCGTCAGCGCGACTCGATCAACTCATCCATGAGTTTTTTCCCCGCATCGCGATGACTCTGCACATCCTGATCCAACTGCGTCTTCAGTCGTTCGAGCGCGGCCTTGCCCGACTCGCTCAGCGAATCGTC
>JBKDPX010000013.1:0-32110 GCA_046342165.1 Phycisphaerales bacterium
GATGTGATCCAGCGTGCGCGTTCTTCATGCAAATTGGTCCGACGGCTACCTGCATCTCTGGGCGGAGCGGTGCGAATGGACCGCCGACTCATCGAAACAACCAGCGGATTCATTTAGCGCCGACGCCGGAGAGATCCGCGAACTGCTTGCACTGGCCGGCATCGATTGCACATCGACAGAATCTGCTTTGGATCTGCGGCTGCCTTGCATCAATCGTGTTCCGATTTCTTCGCTGGGTGCCGTCGACGCACCCGATCCCTCGGGGATCTCAATCGAAACCATCCGAGTCAACACGCTTGCATTTCAGCCGGCCGCGGCGGCGTCGCTCCTGCTCGAACTGATGGATCATGAAGCCGTTCGCAATTGCGCGACATGGCATGTCGGCTCTGGCTTTCAGTACTTCCGCGAAGCCGCGAGATTGGCGCGGCATGTGCTCGCGCAGCAGCGCTTCGTCCCGATGCTGGTCCAGAACGTCGCAGGTGAATTGCACGGCTGTTGGTATCCGTGGCTGAGTGACACGCTGACCGCTGATCGAGTATCCAAGCTTGTTTCGTCGATGCCCGCCGCTGCGCGCTGCGTTGAGGATCATCATCGCCACTCGGCGGGAACGGTCACGGAGGACTTCATCGCCGCTGTCGTCGATGAATGCTGCCGCACATCGCTGATCCGCGAAGATTTCGGTGCTGCACTGGATGAGCGCGATCCCGAGGCTGATCCGCACGTCGCATGGCTCGCGACACTGCTCGCCGCTTCCCGTCGCGTCACGGGTTCGCCCGCACTTCGGCAAGAACTCGTCAAGAGAGTCAAGGGCTGGATTTCGCTCCTTGAAGATCGCGGCGCGAGTTCAGCATGGCGATTGATGTTCAAACTCGCGGAACCGCCGAGCGTGAATCTCAAGCCGCACGAGACGCCTGATCCGTCGGATCCGCTCTGGACCCTCAGCTTCCATTTACAGTCGCTCGAAAAGGCATCTCTGATCGTTGACGCCGACGATCTGTGGCTCGTCAGCGGTGACAGCGTGACTGTGCAGGGGCGTCGCATCGATCGTCCCCAGGAGTTGTTGCTCGGCGAACTCGGTCGCGCCATTCGTCTTTATCGACAAATCGAATCGGTGCTCGAAGATTCCGAGCCGACCAAGATCGAACTGAACACCAAGCAGGCTTACGAGTTTCTCCGAGAGATTCGTCCTCTTTTGATCGAACAAGGCTTCGCCGTTCAATGTCCGGAATGGTGGGACACGCCCGGTGCGCGACTGGGCGCGCGTTTGCGTTTGGATTCCCCGGACGGCGACCCCGCGGAGATGCTCAAGCCGTCTTTCGCCGCGGCTGCGCAAACGTCGTTGGGCGTTGGCGCCCTCGTGAACTACCAATGGGAAATCGCAATCGGCGACACCACCATCTCGTTGCATGAGTTCGAGCAACTTGCGGGTCGCAAAGTGCCGCTGGTTCGGGTGAACGGGCGTTGGGTCGAGATCCGGCCCGAGGATGTACAGGCTGCGGTGAAGTTCATCCGTGAAAATCCGGGCGGCAAGATCCAACTTGCCGACGCGATGCGCCTCGCCTTCAACTCGGATCTGCGCGAAACCGGAATCGGCGTCGTCGGCGTGGAAGCCCGCGGCTGGCTCGGCGCGTTCTTGAATAGTGAATCGACCGGCGCAACCTTGCTCGAGGTTGAAACTCCGCTGAACTTCAAGGGAACACTGCGCCCGTATCAAACCCGCGGCGTCTCGTGGTTGGTTTTCCAAGAACGACTCGGCTTTGGCGTATGCCTTGCGGACGACATGGGTCTCGGCAAGACGATTCAGTTGCTCGCGCTGCTCGCCTGGGAGCGTGAATTCGCAAAGGCCGTTGCTGAGCACGCCGGACCTGACGCGCCTCCTCATCACCCGACGATTCTCGTCGTGCCCATGTCCGTCGTCGGAAACTGGATTCGCGAGACCGCGAGGTTCTGCCCCGATCTTCGGGTTCTTTTGCACCACGGTCAATCTCGACTCACCGGCCCGGAGTTCGAAGCGAAGGTTCATGAATATGACATCGTGATCACCACTTACGCGCTGTGCCATCGGGATCGTGAACTGCTTTCGGGAGTGAAGTGGGGACGCGTCGTGCTTGACGAAGCCCACTACATCAAGAACCCGGCATCCAAGCAGTCACAGGCCGCGCGATCGCTTCAGGGACTCCACCGCGTCGCACTGACGGGCACGCCCGTTGAGAACCGATTGTCGGAATTGTGGTCCATCATGGACTTCCTCAATCCGGGGTACCTCGGAAGCGCCGGCGGCTTCCGGCAAAAATTCGTACTTCCGATCGAACGTCATCATGACCGTGCGAGACGCGATCAGTTGCGGGGTTTGATCCGGCCGTTCATTCTTCGGCGACTCAAGTCCGATCCGTCGATCGCGGCGGATCTCCCGGCCAAGAGTGAAACCAAGGACTACCTGCACGCGACGCAGGAACAACGCGTTCTGTATCGCGAATGCACCGATCGAATGCTCCGAGACGTCGAGGATGCGGATGGCATCAAGCGCCGCGGCATCGTGCTTGCAATGCTCGTTCGTCTCAAGCAGATCTGCGACCATCCTGCGCTGTACCTCAAGGAGGAAAAGAACCTCGTCTCGGCAACGGATGCGTCCCGTTCAGTCAAATGCATGCGACTGCTCGAGAAGTTGGATGAAATCGTCGGCAACGACCACCAGGCACTCGTCTTTACACAGTTCCGTGAAATGGGCGAGTTGCTGGTGCCGATGATTCAACAATCGCTGCAGCGCAATGTGCTCTTCCTTCACGGCGGTACGTCGCAGACCCAGCGAGATGCGATTGTCGAACAGTTCCAGCGTGCGGACGGCAGTGCGCCGGTTCTCGTGCTCAGTCTGCGCGCAGGCGGCGTGGGTTTGAATCTCACGGCGGCCACCCATGTGTTTCACTTCGATCGTTGGTGGAATCCCGCCGTCGAGAATCAAGCCACGGATCGCGCCTATCGCATCGGGCAGACGCGAAATGTGCAGGTGCACAAGTTCATTCTCTCCGGAACGCTCGAGGAGAGAATTGATCAGTTGATCGAGGAAAAGTCCGAGTTGGCCGAGACAATCGTCGGAGCGGGCGAAAACTGGCTCGCGGAGTTGAACACGGAGCAGTTGCGTGACATTCTGACCCTCCGCAACGACGCGATTGATGACGAAATCTGAACCCCGACGCTGTCCCCTTCGAATTTCGTGGAACACATGGGATGACGGGGGGTCATATCCTCTAAGGCACTCTCAGGAGCCACTCCATGCCCGAGTTCCGTGTTTATATCGCCATGATCGCGGCACTCGCGATATTCGGCCCGATCGACGTCGTTGAAGCGCAGTCCCGACGCCCGCGAGTTCCCACCCAGGCCGATCCTGCCGCCCCTGCGGGCGAGCCCGACTCGGGAGTCGATCTCAATGCGCCGGAAATCGGGCCCTACCTTGAGCGCGAAGGACTCAAGGAGTGGGTGCTGACGTATCGCGTCAGTGTCTTCTCCGATCGCCCCGATCAGTCGATCGAAGTCACCGAGCCTGGTACCAACAAGCGCGCTCGAACGCCCAAAATTACTCCGTTCTCATTCGAAACGGTCGGCGTGGTGTTCCCGCGCGTGCCCCGCACCGGCTCGAGCGAAAGCGGCGATGCTGCGATCGATGAGAAGTCCGCCGATGCGGAGAGTTTCAAGGGGACGCTGCGAATCGATGGTAATATCGCTGATTCTCATCCAGAGATGCTCCGTGGATTTCCTTTCGGAGTGGAGCTTGGACGTTGGGACATCGGCGAGCGCGGCAAAACCACTGAGGCGCGCCAGATCCAACTTGAGGTATCCATTCCGGTTCGGGCGTGGAAGGTGAAGTACAACGAAGCCGCCGCGTTGAAGGTCCCGTGGCCGCAAACCTGGCCGGCGACTGCGCAGCAGGGACTCGAATCTCAGCTCTTTGTGGAACAGGGTTTCGATGCCAAAGGCAAGCTCGTCAAGTACGACTTCCAGCAGGTCGACCGAATGCTCGAGTTGTGGAAGAAAGAGTGGAAGATCAGCGATTTCAAGTCTGTGAATCCCGCCGCGCTTGCCAAGCTCGTGACCTCAAAGGTTTGGTCGGAGGTGCAGCCCTCCGGTGACGGCATCGGCATTCGCCCCAGAACCGGCGAACTGATGGGTGTCGAACTGCAAAATCCCGCCCGCACATTGACGACCGGAAGGGGAAGCGAGCATGACATCGTGGTGCTGACGGTTGCGCTTTTACGCAAGGTGGGAATCCCCGCTCGCACGGTGATCGGATATGACGCCGGTGATAAGAGCGATCGCTGGCTCGATAAAGGCACCAAGTCCAGCAAGCTCCGGAGTTGGGTTGAGTTCTGCTTGTACGACGAGGCTCGAAACACGGTGAATTGGATCCCGATCGACATTCTCAAGCTCCGCCGCCTCAGCAATCGGCCAGTCCCGATCGACAAGGAATGGCGCTACTTCGGTACCAATGACGATCTCGATCGGATTCTGCCCTTCACCTTTCACTTCCATCCCCCGACCGATGTGATCAGTTATGGCGTTCCCGGGTTCTGGGGTTGGTTCATGACCCCCAAGCCCATTGATTCCGCGGAGCAATCGATCACGATGAGCGCTACTTCAAAGGCAATGCGCGGCGGCGAGAAAGAAGACCCACGGCCTGCCCGGGGCAAATGAATCCAAGACCCCGGCCTGGCGTTATAATCCGGAGCCCGCAGTTTGAAATACGGAGTAGTGGCATGAGATCCAGCAGAAGTTCCTCCCCGGCATTCACGTTGATCGAACTTCTGATCGTTGTCGCGCTCATTGCGGCGCTGATCTCCATCACGGTCGTCGTTGGCGGGAAGGTGATCGCTTCCGGCAAGAGAAGCACCACCGAAAATGTGATTCAGATTCTCGATATCGCGCTTCAGTCGGTCTCGGATGGTTCGAAAGGCATTCCCGCGACCGTGACGATCCCGGAATTTGAAGTCGCATCCGGAGTGAACGTCGGACAGACACCCCGCGAGATCGTCTGGCCGATGTCCGATCTTCGTAACTGCGACTATATTGTGGCGAACGATCCCGCATCCCCGCACATGATCAACAGCGTGGGGTTGTTCATGTATTACGTTTCGAAGAGCGGGAACGAAACCGCAAAGGCCGCATTAAGCAAACTGCCTCAAAAGCTGACCGGACTTTACGATCCCGATCTCGGACCCAACGGCCCGACGATTATGAGAGTCGTGAACTCTTCAGGCGAGATACGGACCTGGGATGGATCGCAGTTCGAATTGATGACTGCCTTCGATGGCTGGGGTCGTCCGATCCGCATGGCACACCCCGCGCTCGATGGCATCATCGGACTGGGGAGCATGTCTTCGGCGCTTCGCATGCGTCCGACCAAGCTCACGGAGCCTGAGTTCAGCGGTATCCGAGTGAATGTGTCCAGCCCCAATTGGATCTGGGGTAGCCTGCAGGTTCGCCGAGACTTCCGCTCCGGGTCCGCCGCCGACGCGGCAAACGGAGGTGGAGATCCCTCCGCCGACAGCGACTGCGGACAGTGCGAGGGGGCGACGCCGTACTTCTACTCCGCCGGCGCGGATGGTAAAGTCGGCTTCGAGGGCGAAACCAATAACGACGAGGACAACGTTTACACTCGCCTACCCAAGTATCCCAATGCGCGGAAAACCTATTCCCCTTCGAATAATCCTTGATGGTCCCGGCCGCTTTCACCGAGAATAGAGCTTGTCGAAACTGTGTGCCTATACTCGTGGCGGCTTGCGGAACACTGCAAACCGAGTGTTCGAGTAGGTGATGGATTCCGGGGTGTAGCGCAGCTTGGTAGCGCGTTTCGTTCGGGACGAAAAGGTCGCTGGTTCAAATCCAGTCACCCCGACTTGCAGAAATCCCCCTCAGGGCTCACCCTGAGGGGTTTTCACTTTTCGAGTCCTTCATGCAGGAGTGGCGATGCATCAAGTCAGTGCATTCGGCGCGACCGGACCGACCTCACCGATCGATCGTTTGATGGTGCCCCGCCGTGATGTCGGTCGCCATGACATTCGAATCTCGATCCTGTTCTGCGGGATCTGTCACTCGGATTTACACACCGCAAGAAACGAGTGGGCCGCGGTCATGCCAACGGTGTATCCATGTGTCCCGGGACACGAAATCGTCGGATGTGTGACGCAGGTGGGCGCGGCGGTTACTCGACACAAAGTGGGAGATATCGTCGGTGTCGGCTGCTTAGTTGATTCCGACGGTTCTTGCCCGAATTGCAAGGATAACCTCGAGCAGTTCTGCCCAAACGCCACCTACACGTACAACTCAGTGGACCGACATGGAACTGCTCCGGTCACATACGGCGGATACTCGCAGAGCATTACCGTGCACGAGAATTTCGTTTTGCGAGTTCCTCCGAATCTGGATCCGGCGGGTGTCGCGCCGCTGCTTTGCGCCGGGATCACCACCTATTCGCCGATGAAGCGCTTCGGAGTTCGTGGCGGTATGAAAGTCGGAGTCGTCGGTCTGGGCGGTCTTGGACACATGGGTGTGAAGTTCGCTCGCGCGTGTGGAGCACACACCGTCGCTTTCACGACATCTCCGTCGAAATCAGATGATGCGATTCGATTGGGCGCTCATGAAGTGGTGATGTCCCGTGATCAATCCGCTATGTCCTCGCATGTCGGCAGTTTCGATTTCATCCTTGACACCGTTTCCGGCGACCATGACATCAATTCGTACCTCGCACTGCTCAAGCGGGAAGGAACGATGTCATTGGTCGGAGCCCCCGAGCGCCCGATGCAACTCTCGTCTTTCAGTCTGATTTTCGGGCGCCGCAATCTCACCGGTTCGCTCATCGGCGGCATCGCGGAAACTCAGGAAATGCTGGATTTCTGCGGCAAACATTCGATCGTATCAGAGATCGAAACAATCACGCCTGCGTACATCAATCAGGCCTATGAGCGAATGCTGAAAGGCGATGTCAGATATCGTTTCGTGATTGACATGTCTCGCCTTGGTGACTGAAAAGAACTCAGTTCACTCCTTCGGCTCGCTCGGTTCCGCGACCTTGCGTGCATGTTGCTTGAAGAACGCGACGATCATCTCCGGTGCTTCATTCGGAAACTCGTGGCCGCCGTCAAACACGTACTCCACGCAAGGGTTCCCCGACGAAGATACGTATTCGCGGCAACCATCTTTGCGCAATTTCCCCTCGCCCTTGCATCCGTTCAATTCGCGCACCCGTTGCATCATCTTGCTTTGAAGCATGAAAGAAACGAGTTTGTCCTTCTTTCCTGCAATATGGATCGCGGGAAGCGGCTTGATCTTGCCCGCATGACGCAGGCCTCCCCCGGCGGAAGGCGCGACCGCGGCGAACACGTCGTCTCTGACGGCCCACAGCAGATAGGTGAATCCTCCGCCGTTGGAATGACCCGTCACGTACACACGCGCGGGGTCCATTCGACCTTCGGTGCGCAATGATTCCAGCACCGTATCAAAAAACTTCAAATCGCGATCTTCATACTCGCCGGTTTGCTTTTGCCAACCGTTCTTCTTGCCTTCGGGATCCGTGATGCCTTTGGTCGGCAGTCCTTCCATGTACACACAGATCGCCTCCGGCCAGATCTCGTGATATCCGAAATTCTTCGAAGCGCTCTTCGCCGAACCTCCGTGGCCATGGAACGCGAAAACGACCGGGCGAGGGCCTTCGATCGTCTGTGCAGGCATCCAGACGGACGCCACCCGTTTCGTATCACCCATCATCCATTCGCGCCGGACGAGTTCACCGCGCGAGGACTCGATTCGTGCGGGAGTTGCCGTTGCATCCTTCGGTTTTTCGGGCTGGATTCCCACGAGCACAAACAACATGGCAATAACAGAGAGCATCTGACCTCCGATATCGGGGAAGAACGAGCCAAAGTTCATGGTATTGCGCGTCAGATATCGCACGTTCGAGGTTACACTGTCTGCATGATGGATCTGACGCCGATCGAATTGACTGAACTCCCCGAAATGCAGGTCGCCGCGGTTCGACTGTTGATTCCGCGTGCCCGTATCGGCGAAGTGATGGGGCCGGCGATCGGCGCGATTTTCCGAACGCTCGCACAGCAGTCTGTGCGCGCAATCGGACCGGTCTGCACCCATCATTTCAGAATCGATCCTCTGGTGTTTGATTTTGAAGTCGCCGTTCCCGTGAACGCGGCAATCACGCAGGATGTCGATGTGCAGCCATCGATCATCCCCGCCTTTCGAATCGCGCGAACCATTTACTCCGGCCCATACGAAGGGCTAGGTGCCGCATGGCAACAGTTCGAGTCACAACTTGATTCGATGCATCTGATTCGCAGGCCGAATCTCATCGAGCGATACCTCCGTGGCCCCGAATCGGAGCTCCCGCCGACGGAATGGATGACGGAACTCTGTCACGTCCTCGCTACGGACGCCGGTTGAATCACCAGCAGGCGGGATCGAACCGCATCGGTCGGCATTCCGCACGCGCGGCTTCCGAGTCGCTTGCGAAACTTTGCGATCAGGCCGTATAGCGAATCTCGAATCATGCGAGGCAGATACTTCGCGATCGCTGCGTATCGCCACGGCTTGCCCAGATTCGAAGCCACGCCGATCACGGCGTCCGAATGACTGAGCGCTCGCCACGATCCGTCGTGAACAACAAAGATCATGCTCTCTGGGCCGGCGCCATCGATGCCGCAAAGCCGCAATACATCGCGGCCTTCAGCCGAGAGGCGTGGCGCAAAGCGAAAGCGATTCTCACGATCATGAGCCGCGATCCATGCTACTTGACGCGCGCAAAACGCGCACTCGCCGTCAAACAACACGATGAAGAGATTCGTTGAAAGTTCCACGCAAATCCTCTCGCAGTGTTTTCGACTATGAAACTCGCACGGATTCGTCGCACGAGACGAACCGTTGTCCGAAACCCTCACAGCTTCGACTGACTTGGTGTATATTGCGCATATGAATGACCGCTGCATCTTTCGCTGGTTCGTGATCGTACTGACGCTCTCCATGCCCGCATGGGTGAGCGGCGCATCGGCCCAATCCCCGGCACACACGATTCTTGATGGGGTTCAATCGGTATCGGCGGCGGGAGTTCCCGGCCCCTTGGCTGTGTTCGGAGAACAGTCTTGCGCGGTTGTGGTCGGGCAGTTGGACAAGTCTTCCAAGCTCCCGGTCGTCGCTGCGGCGCAGTGGGGGCGTGGCCGCGTGTTGGCGTTCGGCCATGGAGGAATGATCGAGTCGGAAGCGCTCAAGAGAGCGGATAGTGCGAAGTTGGTCGTCAACGGCGTTCACTGGCTTCTTGCCGATTCCACCAAGCCGATCGCGGTGATCGCCAACCCCGCGATGGCCCAATGCCTGACTTCAGCGGGACTTCAGGTGGTACAACCCGATGAATCGTGGTTGAATCGGCTCGAGGACTACTCCGTTGTTGTGTGCGACGCTCATCGTTTCAAGCCTGACACGAACGCCGCGCTCGGCCGTTTCATTCAAGACGGCGGCGGACTTCTGACCGCCGGACTCGGATGGGGTTGGCTGCAGTTGAATCCCGGCAAGTCGATCGCGGATCATCCCGGGAATCGATTGCTGAATGCATGCGGCATCGCGTGGTGCGACGGAACACTGGAAGCAGGTGCCAATCGCATGTTCTCCGTCATCGAAATCTCTCCGGATTTTCATGCGGCGAACGCGCTTCGCCATCTTGAGGAATCACGAAACACCGGCGTCAAACTATCCAATCAGGCCGCGGCAACTCTTATCTCCGCTCTCCGTGTGATTCCTGTGAATCACTCGATCTATCAAACCGCCAAGCGACTCACGGAGTCGAATGAGTCACCGATCGTGGTCAGCCAGGCATCTCCGCTGCGTGCGAAAGACGGCGCGGAGCGTGTCATCATCGCGCTTCAGGTCGATCTCGAAAAGCGAGCCGCACCTTCCGAAGTTCGCGCGCATCCGTCAGCGGCGGGATTCCCGGGTGTGGTAAGGTCGGATGCCGCTCGGACTTCGAAGAGCATCGAGATTGATCGAGCGATTCCCGGCTGGCATGGGACAGGTCTGTATGCCGCGCCGGGAGAGATGATCCGCGTACGAATCGAGGGTGAGTCTTCCGGTATGAAGGTGCGCATCGGATGTCACACCGATGAACTGTGGCATCATGATCGTTGGAATCGTGTGCCCGATATCGCTCGAGAGTTTTCGATTCGTAACGGTTTCGCCGAATGCGCGAGCGCGTTCGGGGGACTGGTCTACATCGACAATACCAAACCGAAGGTCGGCCGTAGTTCCGTCATGATCGAAGGTGTCGTAGAGGCGCCGCGTTTCGTGCTTGGAGTGACGACGAACGAGCAGTGGAAGGTATTGCGTGGCAATCCCGCGCCGTGGGCGGAACTCGAATCCAATCGCGTGATCGTCAGCGTGCCTTCCGCATCCATTCGAACTTTGGATGATCCCGAGAGTTTGATGACATTCGGGAATGCGATCAGCGACGCCCACGCGACGCTCGGCGGCGTACAAGCGCCGCCTGATCGCCCTCACCGTTTCGTAGCGGATATCCAGATCAGCGCGGGCTACATGCACAGCGGATACCCGATCATGACGCATCTCGATGCCGCAGCGTTCATGACATCGCTCGAAACACTGAAGGCGGGATCGTGGGGCCTCCTGCATGAACTTGGGCACAACCACCAAGTCGGAGACTGGACATTCGAGGGAACCGGTGAAGTCACATGCAATCTCTTCGCGTTACACGCCATCGACACGATCTGCACGCCCGCGAGCGGAGATCGGGGACATGATGGAGTCAACACGCCGCCGTCTCTCGAAAAGTACTTGGCGGGCGGTGCTGATTTTCAGCAGTGGAAGCGTGATCCGTTTCTCGCGCTTCACATGTATGTGCAACTCGAGCGTGAATTCGGCTGGGACACCTACAAGCGCGTCTTCGCGGAGTACCGCGATCTCAAGCGTTCGGAGCGCCCGAAGAATGACGCGGAACGCCGCGACCAGTGGATGCTGCGCTTCAGCCGTGCATGCGGCAAAAACCTTGGGCCGTTCTTCGTGAAGTGGGGCGTTCCTGTGAGTGACGATGCGCTCAAGTCAATCTCGGAATTGCCCGTGTGGTTTCCCGCGGATTGGCCGCAGGCGCACAGGTGATTGTGATTCGGAGGGGGAATGGACAATTTGGGTGAATGTGACATCGTGCTCAAAGGCGGCATGACGAGCGGTGTCTTGTATCCGGCATTGCTTGCGAAACTCTCGACGCGATTTCGGTTTCGCGGGCTCGGCGGATCATCGGCGGGTGCGATCGCCGCGGCGCTCGGTGCCGCTGCGGAGTACGGTCGTCGGCATTCCAATCCGCATGCATTCAAGCAGTTGGGCTCCATCTCCGACGAGTTGCGGAATCCCGAAAGAGTCTCATCTCTGTTCGAGCCAGACGCACAGACCCGTCCACTGTTTGAGAAGATCAATCTCGTACTGAGCCGAGAAGAGGGATTCCGCCCGCTTCGCGCATTGAAGAGATTTCGTACGGCCGTGAACTTCGTAACGGATGATCGTGCGTTTGAGCCGTGGTTGCGCAACGGCATGGGGCTTTGCACCGGAATGGCGCAGGGGCGTTCCGGCATCGCTTTGGTTCCATGGATTCACGCACATCTCAACGCACTCGCGGGTATTCGATCGGATGATGTTCTCTCCTTCGGAATGCTTCGAAATCATGAACGGCGTATTGATCTCAAGCTCGTGGCCACAGCACTCGAGATTGCGACAAGAGTTGATCTGCCTCTCCATGACGCACGCTGGGGGTTTGACCCGTCAAAGTGGCGCCGGATCTTTCCCAAATCTGTCATCGATTTCATGATTCAACGAGCGGCGCCGCGAACCGTGTCGTACATGCCAACCGAATTGATTCCGTTTCCGGCAATCGACGATCTTCCCGTGATTGTCGCCGTGCGAATGAGCATGGCGTTCCCCGGTTTGTTCACGCCTGTTCCGGTTGCGATTCCCGATCCCTCTCGGCGCGGCGAATATGTGAACATCCATCTGGCTGATGGAGGAATCACAAGCAATCTGCCGTCAACCCTCTGTGACGAACCGATTCCCGAGCATCCTGTTTTTGTCGAGAATCTGCGATACGGCTCCGCGCCCGGACGCCGTAGTCGCCGCGGGGTTGATTCCTCCGGAGTGTGGATGCCACGCAGCGCCGGAGACGGAAACCTGGATCTCGTCGAGACGATCGAAAGCAGATGTTCGCGGCAAACCGTGATCAATCTCACCGCTTCGGTGATCACGGCGGCGCGAACTTGGACTGACAATCGGTGGCTTCGCATGCCGGGATATCGTGAGCGAATCGTTGAAGTATGGCTTGATCCCGATGAAGGCGGATTCAATCTTCGCATGAACGAGCGATCCTCCGACAAGCTCATCAGCAAAGGTGAACGCGCGGCAGACATGTTGATCCATCGATACGCCGCAGATGCAAACGGTCGAAGTGATGGTTTCCTGAGACATGCTCGTCACCGAAGGCGCATATTGACCAGATCGATGATCCGCTTCGCGAATCGATGGTCTCGCAACTCGCTCAAAAGCGCATGGAGCGAAGCAACATCCGAAGCGACATGCCACAATGTCCTGGCGGTTGAGGATGCGATTCGACGCATCAATGCCGTCAACACCGAAGCGAAGTGCACGTCGCGTTGTCGATGCTGCGGTTCGCGCGGTGGTGTTCCAAGGCTCATGTTCAACGGGGACTTGGAAGATGTAACCGATGATCACAGCCGATGACCCGCATGTCGAGCGGCGACTTCCGAATCGTTCGCTTGACTTGTGAGAGAAGCACGCCAATATTGAGCCGAAGCATCAAGAGTTCCGGAGCGCCTCGACGTTCCGGACGGCAACCGAGCTCGCCACGCGCGTGCCACGGTGCCGAGGCCAGCCCCCGGCGTGGGGAACGATGCGGATGACACTCGATTCGGGTGGTCATCAAAAATCAGCGGCGACGTTCGCCGCGCCACGCCGAGTATGTCCGCTTGATGCCGTGAAGGAGCTCACGGCATGTCGACGTCATTCGTTTCTCTCGATCATTCCACACTCTGCGCGCAGGCGGGATCCGGCACGAACAGCGGTGATCCGCTTCGCCCGCCGATCATCCAGTCCACGACCTTCCGTCGCACCGATCTCGATGTGTCCTCGCCGCATGCGTATTCGCGAGTGTCGAATCCCACCGTTGCCGCCCTTGAAGCCGAACTCGGTGCGCTCGAACAGGCGCCTCCCTCGGTGTGTTTCAGCACGGGTCTCGCGGCGGAAACCGCACTTTTTCTTTCCATCCTCGCGGCAGGTGATCACATCATCTGCGGTCGCTCGGTCTACGGCGGAACAACGAGATTGATCACGCGCATCCTCTCGCGGCTTGGAGTTGAGAGCACATTCGTCGATGCAACGGATTTGCCGCAAGTTGCGAGTGCGGTGAAAAGAAATACAAAACTTATATTTATCGAATCCCCGGCGAACCCCACGCTGGAACTCACCGACATCAGCGGCGTCGCATCGATCGCGCGCGCCGCAGGCGTGTTGCTCGCCGTTGATAACACCTTCCTGACGCCGATCTTCCAACAACCGCTGGACCTCGGCGCCGACATATCCGTCTATTCCACTACAAAGCTCATAGACGGACATTCCGCCGCGCTCGGCGGTGCGTTGACTTCAAGAGACGAGAAACTGCTCGATGAAATCCGTTTCATCCGTAAATCGACGGGCGCGATTCAGACTCCTCAGAACGCATCGCTGACCCTGCAAGGGGTGAAAACACTCGCTCTTCGGGCGAAGCGACAGGCTGAAAATGCCGATCTCATCGCTCGGTGGCTCCGCGATCGCCGGGAGATACGGACCGTGTCGTACCCGTCTCTGGCGAGTGATCCGAATCAGCGTCGGATCGCCGCGGCTCAGCACACCGGCGGACACGGCTCCGTGATCGGGCTGGAATTGCAAGGCGGACTCGCTTCGGCGAGGGAGTTCATGCGCGGACTGAAGCTTTGCAAACTGGTCGAACACGTCGGTTCCGTTGAAACGTTGATCACGCACTCCGCAAGCATGACGCATGCGGATGTGCCGCGAGAGGATCGGCTTAAGGCTGGAATCACGGATGGATTCCTGCGCATTTCGGTCGGAATCGAATCGTGCGAAGCGATCATCGATGATCTTCGTGCAGGGTTGAGAGAAGTGACGTTGTGTTGTGGTGAGGAGGTCGGGTGTGTCTGACATCAAAACGATCGTCCTGAAGTTCGGCGGCTCAGTCCTTGCGGACGAGCAGAGCCTGACACAGGCCGTGCATGAGATCTATCGCTGGAAGCGTGACGGCTGGCGTGTTGTTGCGGTCGTCTCGGCGTTCGCCGGCAAAACGAATGCGCTCATCGCGGCGGCCGCGAAATCATTTGATCGCGCGTTGCCTGCGTCTGTCGCGCCCGTCGTCGCCGGCGGCGAACTCGAGAGCGCCGCGTTGCTTGGCGTTCTGCTCGATCGAGCGGGCATTCCCGCTTCGGTGATCTCACCGATGGCGTTGGGCCTTCTCGCGCGAGGCGATGCGCTCAACGCCGTGCCGTGTGAACTCAACACGAAACTTCTCGAACGCGCACTCGAAGCGGATGGCGTCGTGGTCGTTCCCGGCTTCATCGGCGTTGATGATTTCGGCAGAACCGTGTTGCTCGGTCGAGGCGGTTCGGACCTCAGCGCGTTGTTCATCGCTTCGAAGATTCGCGGCGCGCGATGTCGGCTCGTGAAAGATGTTCACTCGTTCTACGACCGTAATCCGAATCTGCCCGGGCCGCCCGTGAAGCGATACGTGCGTTCATCTTGGAACGATGCGCTCTCGACCGACGGGAAGGTCATCATGCATCAGGCCGTCAAACTGGCGCAGGATGCGGGACTTCATTTCGAACTCGGTTGCGTGAACTCGGCCGATCCGTCCGTCATCGGCGGTGATCGTTCTGAATTGGTGATCGCGAAGATGGAGCATCGCCCGCTTCGGGTCGCATTGCTCGGACTCGGAAGCGTCGGTCGCGGCGTCTTCGATCATTTGCGTGCGCAACCCAAGCGATTTGAAGTTGTATCAGTCGTCGCGCGTGATGTTGAAAGACATGTCGCCGCCGGTGTGCCGCGAGAGTTGTTCGTTGATCCGAAGAATTCTTCGTATGATGTTCTGGTTGAAGCGGTCGGAGGCATCGAGCCCGCGCTGACATTCGTTCGCGGCGCGCTCGAGGCCGGACGTCATGTGGTGACGGCGAACAAAGCACTCATCGCCGCGCATGGTGATGAGTTGCGCGCGTTGTGCAAGCGAACCGGCGCGACGCTTCGCTATTCGGCGAGTGTCGGCGGCGGATTGCCCGTGATCGAAACGGTCAGACGCATTGCGTCCCGGGGCGTCGTTTCGATTGAAGCCGTGATGAACGGAACATCGAATTTCGTGTTGGATCTCGTGCGCTCTGGGAAGAGTCTCGCTGATGCGGTCGCGGAAGCCCAGCGACTCGGTTTCGCCGAAGCCGATCCGTCACGCGATCTTGACGGTCGTGATGCGGGCGACAAAGTGACTGTGATAGCGCAGGAACTGGGCGTCAAGATCGGCGAGATCCGGCGTGTCGGAATCACTGCCGAGTCCGCTGCTGCCGCATTGGCCGGCGGAACCAGGGTTCCTCGCCAGGTCGCTCGTCTGAATGTCAAGACGGGTGAAGCGAGCGTTGCGGTCGAAGGTGTGGATCCTTCGCATCCGTTGGCACTGTTGCGCGAAGAGCAGAACGGTGTGATCTTCACGCTTGCGGACGGTTCGAAGGTTCACCTGATCGGTCGCGGCGCGGGCCGTTGGCCCACGGCGGAGTCGGTGATGGCGGATGTATTGGAAATCGCCAGAGAGTCGGAGGTGCGTTCATGAGTCTCGAAGTGTTCACGACAATCGCCATCGTCGGTGCCACGGGCGCCGTGGGGCGTGAAGCGTTGGCGATTCTCGCCGCGCGCGGCGTACCGAAGGAGCGCATCGTTCCGCTCGCCTCGGAGCGATCAGTCGGTATGTGTTTGCCGTATGGAGATGATGCGGTGATCGTCCGCGCGTTGACGCATGAAGCGGTTGAAAGCTGTGATGCCGCGATCTTCGCAGCCAGCGCGGATATCGCAAAGGAATACGGGCCTCGTGCCGCTGCCAAGGGGGTTGTCGTCGTTGATAACTCCTCAGCGTTCCGCGCGCATCCTGATGTGCCGCTCGTTGTGCCGGAGATCAACGCGCAGGGAATCGAAGGTTCGAATCTGATCGCGAATCCGAATTGCTCGACGATCATCATGCTGCTTGCGCTGGAACCTTTGAAGCGCGCGTTCGGAGTGCGCGAGATCACGGTGTCGACGTATCAAGCGGTGTCGGGCGCGGGCATCGAAGCCGTCGGCGAGATGTACAACCAGTCGCGCGAGAAGCTTGATGCGAAGAAACTTATATCTCGCGTCTTTGCGGAGCCGATCGCGTTCAACGTGTTCCCGCATGAGTCGACGATGGATCCCGACACAGGACTCAACGGCGAGGAGTCCAAGATGATCAGCGAGTCGCGCCGCATCTGGGCCGATCCGTCGCTGCGGATCTTTCCGACCTGCGTGCGCGTGCCCGTGGAGCGCGCGCACAGTCAGGCGATCATCGTCACGCTCGGCGAGAAAGTAACAAAGTCGCAACTTGTAAACGCCTACGAAGGCGCGGCGGGTGTATCGCTCGCGGATCTCAAGTCCGGTCCGCCCACGCCCCTCAAGGCCTCAGGGCGCGACAATGTTCTCGTCGGACGCTTGCGCATGGACCCTTCCGGCGATCCCTATCGCATCGGTCTGTGGGCCTGCGGCGATCAGCTTCGCAAGGGCGCGGCATTGAACGCGATTCAGATTCTGGATCGCAAGGGGCTCTCGGGTCACTCGACCAGGTGTCTTCGAAACGCCTCCTGAAAAATTCGCTCTGTTAGTGTAAAAAACTGTTGACGATCGTATTTCGTTCGGTAATATCCGAACGGAATGCGATCGTCTTCGTTTCCAGAGGGGTGTGACCGTTTGGCGCGGGCTCGCGAAGTGCTCGAGCGTTGCCGCGACGTTGAGGGAGTGGTGGGCGAGGAGCAAGACGGGGGCGCGGGCGAGCGCAAGGCGGGCCGAAGAGGGGTGGTCAGAACAGGATGGGCGCCATGGGGCGCTCGTGAGCCCGGAGCCAAGTCCGATGACGGGCTTGGTGTCGGGGCTTTGGAGGTCGGGGGGGTGCACGAATGGTTTGAGATGACGGATGAGACCGCCGGCGAAGCGCGCGGGCATCCATGGCATCCGCCGCTGGCGATCGTGATGCATGTGGTGCGCCAAGCGATGGTTCGGGTGCGTGGCGCGGGCGCGGTGGTATGGATCGGACGACGATGTTGGCCTCATCCCATCGCGTTGGCGCAAATGCGAGGTGTTGTCGCTCCCCAAGTGGACGATCTGCTTCGCGAGGCGCATCGATCGGCGATTCGAAGCGGTGTTCGCGGCGGAATCAGACTCGCAGGACGATCGCGGAGCACGCAAGAAGATCAGGCGCCTCCCTCGGAGGTCGAATCCCAAGGTGTGGTGTCCGGAGATGTACTGCGTGAGATGCCGTGGGTCGGGCGTGGCGGAGCGTCGGAGCGTTCGAAATCCAAAGCGCATGAGGAGCAGTCGTCGCATCGCGTGGAATCCGATGAAGCATCGATTGATCTCGCGGCGTCTTCGCTGTTCGTTGATGCGCACACACACGAAGAGCGCGTGCGTGCGGCGGAGTTGGCCCTGCGTTGCGAGTCCGTCGCCGCAGTTGTCATGGATGGATCGAAACTGCAGATGTCAGAGTCGCGCAGGCTTCAGATCGCGGCGTATGCGGGTGGCGGAATCGGATTGATCGCAAGGCCGCGATGGGAATTGCGTGAGTTGTCCGTCGCTCGCTCAAGATGGGCGGTGCGCGCGATTTCTTCAGCGTCCGACGAGATGCGGTGGAGTGTTGAAGTGTTGCGGTGTAAGGGCGGGGGATCGTTGGTTGTCGGAGGGGGGCATCGTGTCACGGTGCGCAGGGATCATGAAACGGGCGTTGTCGGTGTGGTTGTCGAATCCGGCCGCGGATCTGGAAATCCGGAGGGAGAGCCGCAGGTTGCGAAGTCTTGCTTCGTCGCCTGAGTGTTCGGCCTCATCGCGGATCGTGTTGATCGTGGCCGATGAACGTGCGCGGCGCATCGTGCGTGCATGCTGTGATCGCGCGCGCAGTCATGGCGTGCGGCCGGGCATGACCTTCAGCCAAGCCGCGGCGCTTGTGCCGCGCGTCTCGCTCCATGTGGTTCAGCACGATCCTGATCGTGACGCCCGGGCATTGCGTGCGCTTGCGATTTGGGCGCATCGCTATTCGCCGACGGTGATGCCAGATCCGCCCGACGGTCTGTTGATCGATGTATCGGGTTCGGAGCATCTGTGGGGAGGTGAACAAGCGCTTGCAAACCTTGTTCGCCGCGATCTGCATGCACTCGGTTTGTCTTCACGCGTTGCGATCGCGCCGACATTCGCCGCGGCATGGGGATGCGCGCGATTCGGATCAGTCGAAGAGATCGTGATTCGTGATTCGGAATTGCGTCAACATGTTTCGGAACTGCCGATTGAGGCGTTGGGCATCGAGTCAAAAGTCGCGGCGGAACTTCGTGAAGTCGGCATCGTCAAGGTTGGGCAGGTGATGGGATTGCCGCGTCGACTATTGCCGGCGCGATTCGGTGATGATCTGATGTTGCGCGTGGATCGGATGCTTGGAAGCGGAATCGAAGTGTTGGATCCGCTTCGCGCGCGAGAAGCCGTGTCCGTCTCCTGGGTTCTCGACGGGCCGACGACAAGGCTCGAAGATCTGCGCGTGATCGTGACCAAGCTCATCGATTCGCTTTGCGCGCGATTGGAGGAATTGTCATGCGGCGCGCGCGAAGTCGAGGTCGTTCTCAAGCGAGCGGATCTCGAAGCCGCGGTCATTCGCGCCACCTGTGTCAGACCGATGCGAGTCCCGCGTCATCTTGAGCGTCTGATTCTTCCGAAGCTTGATCGGATTCATCTCGGATTCGGCGTCGAGGCCGCGACGATTCATGTGAAAGATCCGGGACGCGTGGGGCATCGAGGGATGCGTCTCATCGAGTCCTCGAATCGTAAAAGCGCCGCGGAGCGCGAGCACGAACTCGGCGTGTTGATCGACTCGATTTCGAGCGTGATCGGCGCGGGTTCGGTCCTGCGCGCTCAGGTCGTGCCATCGCATATTCCCGATCGCGCGTTTGTCTTCACGCCCGCGGATCCGGAACTCGCGCCCTCATCGATTGACTGTGCGCGAAGCGATCGTCCGACGTTGCTCTGTGATCACCTCATGCCGATCGAAGTCGTCGGTTCCACGCCTCGCGGCGCACCATTGAGCGTGCGATGGAAAGGGGATCTGATTCCGCTTCGCAATGTCTCGACCCCCGAACGAATCGATGGCGAGTGGTGGAAGGGTGATCGATCTCCGTCGGAGTATTACCGAGTGCAGTTGGAAGACGGTCGATGGTGGTGGCTGATGCGCGATGCGGCGGCCGATCGATGGTTCGTCAAAGGAATGTGGGTGTGACCGATGCCGCAGGAACCCTCTCCAAAACCGCACCGACATCCCTTCCGCGATACGGGTGATGATCGTGAAGCGCGCCCAAACGATGAGACTTCGACGCGTTGTTCCATCGGATTCGCCGAACTCTGCGTGACGACCAACTACACGTTTCTCACCGGCGCGGGACATCCCGAAGAGATGGTCGAGCAAGCCGCGGCGATCGGACATCGTGCGTGCGCGATCGCGGATCTCAACACGCTCGCCGGCATCGTGCGCGCGCATGTCGCGGCGGAGAAACTCGGGATCCCGCTCGCCGTCGGATCAAGAATTCGTCTGTCGTCCGTCGGCTCCGACGGCTCCGCACATCCTGATGTGCTGTTGTTCGCCGCATCCCGCGCCGGGTATTCACGACTCTCGCGCTTGATCACGCTGGGCAAACGACGCGCTCCCAAAGGTGAATGTGAGATCACGCTCGACGATCTGCTTGCGCATCACGAGGGACTCTTGGCCGTTGTTCCGCCGGATCGGGAAGTTTCAATCGGTTTGGCCGAGTGCGTCGGCGCGTTGCGTGATGTGTTTGATGATGACAGGCTCAGTATCGCGGTGCGGCGGCTCTACACGCAAGATGACGATGCAGTGCTTGCGCGATGGATCAAGTTCGCGTCCTCGTACGGTGTTCCGCTCGTCGCATCAAACGATGTAAGGTATCCCGTAAGTTCCAAGCGCGAGTTGCATGATGTCTTGGCGTGTATTCGCGCCGGTTGCACGCTTGATGAAGCCGGATGGCGCTTGTGTCCGCACGGACAAGCGTATTTGAAAGATGAGTCTCGGATGCGAGCCATGTTTCCCGGGCTTGATCATGCGATCGCGCGAAGCGTCGAAGTCGCGCTGAGAGCCGCGGCGTTCTCGATGAACGAATTGAAGTATGAATATCCCGCGGAAGTCTGTCCGACGGGAATCACGCCGACCGAATATCTCAAGCGACTGACCTACGAAGGCGCCGCGAGTCGCTACGGGCGCTCGATCCCTGAGCCCGTGCGCGCGCAGATCGAATACGAACTGAAATTGATCGCCGAACTTCAGTACGAGGCGTATTTCCTGACTTGTCAGGACATCGTCGCTTTCGCGCGCGGTCGTGGGATTCTGTGCCAAGGTCGAGGCGGCGCGGCGAACTCCGCGGTGTGCTATTGCCTCGGCATCACCGAAGTCGATCCGCATCGATTCAATATTCTGTTTGAGCGCTTCATCAGCCGCGCTCGCAACGAACCGCCCGATATCGATATCGACTTCGAACACGAGCGACGAGAGGAGGTCATCCAATACATCTACGCCAAGTACGGTCGTGAACGCGCGGCGCTCGCGGCGGCGGTGATCTCGTATCGAGGCAAAAGCGCCGTGCGCGAGGTTGGCAAGGCGCTTGGATTCTCGCTTGATGCCGTCAATCTGCTCAGCAAGCAACTCGGGCACTGGTCGACTTCGATCGACCCCAAACGCATCGCCGAAGCGGGATTTCGAACGGACGATCCGAATATCGAGCGCTTGCTCAGGCTCTCGAATGAGATCGCCGGATTTCCGCGCCATCTCTCTCAGCATGTCGGCGGATTCGTCATCACCAAGTCCCCGTTGGCGGATCTTGTTCCCATCGAAAACGCGGCGATGGAAGATCGCACGGTGATCGAATGGGACAAGGACGACATCGATGCGATGGGGATGCTGAAAATCGATGTGCTCGGACTTGGCATGTTGTCGTGCATTCGAAAAGCGATCGATCTCGTGAATGAACGACGAAAACGAAAGTGCGGCAGTGTCGTCGGTGAGATCGAGGATCCCGCGTTGCGGCCGCAATCCGGTGTGCCGCTGACACATCAGAGAATTGCGCGCAATCCCACGGATCCGCGCGTGTACGACATGCTGTGTCGAGCCGACAGCGTGGGCGTGTTCCAAGTCGAATCGCGTGCGCAGATGTCCATGCTGCCGAGATTGAGGCCTCGGTGTTTCTACGACCTTGTGATCGAGGTGGCGATCGTTCGGCCCGGGCCCATTCAAGGCGACATGGTGCATCCGTACCTTCGGCGACGCGCGGGTGAGGAAAGCGTGGTGTTTCCGAACGAGGACGTGAGACGAGTGCTGGGTCGCACGCTCGGTGTGCCGCTCTTTCAGGAGCAGGCGATGGAGTTGGCGATCGTCGCCGCGGGATTCACCCCGGATGAGTCGGACGCTTTGCGAAGAGCGATGGCGGCGTGGAAGCGCAAGGGGAAAGACATCGAGCGATTCGGTGTGAAGTTGATCGAAGGAATGACGGCGCGGGGATACGCCCCGGAGTTCGCGCAAAGATGTTTCGAGCAGATCAAGGGGTTCAGCGAGTACGGATTCCCTGAATCCCATGCCGCGAGTTTCGCGATTTTGGTGTATGTGTCTTCGTGGTTGAAGTGTTTCGAGCCGGCGGCGTTCGCCGCGGCGTTGATCAACAGTCAACCGATGGGGTTTTACGCACCTGCGCAGATCGTTCGCGATGCGATGGAGCACGGCGTGGAGATCCGTCCTGTGGATGTGTCGCACAGTCGGTGGGATTGCACGCTTGAAACTCCGATGAAAGGGCATTCGTGCCTGAGACTTGGAATGCGATTGGTCAAAGGCTTGCGTGAGGATGAAGCCAATCGCATCAGTGATGCGATGCGCAACGCCAAGCGACCGATCACGAGTGTGGAGCGATTGTGGAAAGAGAGCGGCGTTTCGACGGCGACCTTGCGCACGCTGGCGAAAGCCGATGCGTTTACAAGCATGAATCTCGATCGAAGGCGGGCGCTGTGGGAGATCAAGCCGCTACGCGAGGAGGAGTTGCCGTTATTCGGTGGCGCAACAGTTGAAGAAGAAGCGGTGCAGTTGCCGCAAGCCAAGCCGGGACGGCGCGTGCTCGATGATTACGAGAGCGTCGGGCTTTCCCTCAAAGCTCATCCGGTTTCTTTTTTGCGTCGACAACTCGAAGCGCGCGGCGTCGTTCCGTGTGCGGCGTTGAAAAACGAAATCCAAATGCCAAGCGGTCGATATGTCTCCGTCGCAGGGATCGTGTTGGTTCGTCAGAGGCCGGGAACGGCGTCCGGCGTCGTGTTTTTGACTGTGGAAGATGAAACGGGAATCGCGAATCTGATCCTGTGGAGTTCGACGTTCGAGCGGTTTCGCAGTATCGCGCGTTTGAGCACTTCGGTGATGGCGTACGGGCGAGTCGAGCGCCGACACGACGTGGTTCACGTGCACGTGGAGCGGCTTGAGTGCATGGACGGCATGATTCCCGGCATCGAATCGATATCGCGGGATTTTCATTAGCGTTCGGCATGGAGAAAGAGGTTCGGTTGGGAAGAGGGGGTCGTATGATCAGGCATGTGCGGTCGGTTTCATCGCGAACTATCTTGGCGACAGGTGCACGAGTTTCTCGATTTGAGATTCCCGACGACCCTTGAGGACGGTGCGGATGTTCCTCCGAGTTCGAACGTCGCGCCGACGCATTTCACTCCGGTGTGCACTTTGAAGGACGGAGTGGAGCGAGCGATTGGAATGATGCATTGGGGCATCGTCCCGCCGTGGTCCCGTGATGGGCGCATGTTGATCAACGCGCGAAGCGAGACCGCGCCGACTGGTCCGGGATTCCGCGAAGCGTGGACGACAAGAAGATGCATCGTGCCGGCGACAGGGTTCTACGAGTGGAAGCAGGAGGGGACTCGCAAGGTGCCGATGCTGTTCACGGTTCCTGATGAACCGATCTTCGCTTTTGCGGGGTTGTGGGAGCCTGAACGCTCGACGAAACCCGCGGGTGTGGTCATCCTCACCATGGCACCGAATGAGTTGGTCGCTTCAGTCCATGACCGCATGCCGGTGATGTTGAGGCGAGGGGACATCAAGCAATGGTTGCAGGATGGGCAGGGAGACTTTCTTCGAGCGCCGATTCCCGCTGAGGAGATGCGCATGTCTCCCGCAGCCGGTGATTTGAACACCGCACCCGCACGACGAAAGGCGCCGCCCAAAGAGGATTCGCAGCCGGGATTATTCGGGTGAAAGATCGGTCAGCGGAGCGGTTCGCGCGACACTCCCGAGTATAAAAATCGTGCTTCGTTCTCGAAATGTGACCCCCGGACGTGCGGCGGAAATGTGAGCGTGCTATGCTTGGTATCCGTTGGGGTCAGGAGTGTTTGAATGCAGGGTGCAAAGCCGTGGCAGATCGCAGTGATCATCGTCGGATTGCTCGGAGCGATCGTCGTGGCGTTTCTGAGCACGATGGGCAGTGAGGAGCCGCAGTTCGCGGATTCGATGACTGTTGCGGATGTTCAGACCGGTGAACTGTTCACGGTGGAGTTCGGCAAGAAAGCCATCGTGCTTCCGATGACCCGCAAGGGCAATTCAGTCGCCACCCTGTATCCCGTGTATCAGAAGGAAGGCCAATGGGTCGTTGAAGAGCGATATCGCGAAGTCAACGCCGCCGCCTTCAAGGACTCGAAAGTGTACAACCCCTCGTCCGGCGCGATCGCCGTGACAGGTGAACCCAAGGATCTGGACGAGTGAGCCGCAACATGGACAACCATATTCGTTTCGTCAGGAACCGCGCGTTCACGTTGATCGAGTTGCTCGTGGTGATCGCGATCATCGCGCTGTTGATCAGCATTCTGCTTCCTGCGATGGGCAAGGCCCGCGAAGCAGGACGCTCCATCGTCTGTCAGTCGATGTTGCGAAACATCGGCCAGTTCCAGCTGTCGTACGCGTCATCCAACAAGGATTTCATTTCGTCGTACATGACTTCGGGCGCGGAGTATGCGGCACGCGGCGCTTCCACCATGGAAGGCGACAAGACCCCGACGACTCCCACGAGCATCTATGACTGGATGAGCCCGATCCTCGGCGACAGCGTGAATCTCTCGCCGAACCGCGCTCGCCGCACTCTTGAACTGTTCAACAACTGGGGATGCTCCGCCGCCATTCGTCGCAACGACATCGTGTGGGGCGGTAGCTCGGGTTCGGATCTCGCGGACTTCTCCGCCGCGCAGACTGACTTCCAGTATCGCCAAGTCAGCTACTTGATGCCCGTCGGCTTCGCATTCGCAAGCCGAATGGAACGCAATGTTCCGGGCAATCCTGAAACCGGAAGAACTCCGCCGGCGCTGTATCAGTTCCGTCCGCGCGAGAACCCCAACGCCGTGATCCCTCTCGCGCGCCAGTACTTCAGCACGCCGGTTGATACCTACTTCCAGTACAACGGCAACCTCGCTCGCGCGGGACTTCAACTGTCTAACAAAGTGCTCGCGATGGACGGTACTCGCTTCTATGACCCCAATGGTCGTCGCTTGGATTTCGACGCGTCCCCCGCGCCGACGTACTACGGCTCGTTCCTCGACAATCCGTGCTACAACGACTCGGCGGCGTATGGTCGAGTTCGCGGCGGTTCGAACACCACGAACCAGCAACTCTCCTTCCGCCACGGCAAGAATCTGAACGCATCATTCTTCGACGGAAGCGTCCGTAAGTTGACGCAGGATGAAGTCTATCGCCGCCCGGATTACTTCTTCCCGTCCAAGAGCATGTTCTACCACACGGATGCAAACGCGGAAGCGCAGCAGCAATACGCGAACATCACCATGCTCCCCTGAGCGCGGAGTGATCGGATTTCATCGGGCTCCCTTCGGGGGCCCGATTTCATTTTTGGTGGCTGGATGCGCTACGCTTTTGGCAACAACGGAGTGAACATCATGTCGATCGAGAATCAGCTGGGGTGGGTCGCTACGAACGAAAATGCATGTATTGATCGTTTGGTGGAATGGCTGCGAATCCCCAGCATCTCGACGGATCCCGCATACAAAGATCACTGCCGCGCCGCGGCGAATTGGGCGAACGATCAACTCAACGCACTCGGTCTGCAATCCAAAGTCGTTGAAACGCATCATGAAGGCGGCGCCGGGCATCCGATCGTGTTGGCGCACTCGGTTCCGTCCGCGGACTACAAAGGCCCGCATGTGCTGTTCTACGGACACTACGACGTGCAACCCGTCGATCCCGTTGATTTGTGGGAGAGTTCGCCGTTCGAGCCCGTGATCCGTGAAGCGCGATCCGGTGAAGATGGTGGTCGCCGAATCGTCGCGCGCGGCGCCGTCGATGACAAAGGACAGGTGATGTCCTTCATCGAAGCGATGCGTGCATGGAAAGAGCTGACCGGACACCCGACAGGCGGCGCCGCGTTCACGATTCTGCTCGAAGGCGAGGAAGAGAGTGGCTCTGTTTCACTCGGTAACTTCGTGAACGATCACAAGAAGATTCTGAGTAAGACCGATGTCTGTCTGATCTCGGACACCGGAATGCTCGGGCGAGGTAAGCCGGCGATCACGTACGGTGTTCGCGGCCTTGCGTACACGCAGATCACCCTGCATGCTTCCAACCAAGATCTTCACTCAGGCTTGTGGGGCGGTCGTTGTCCGAATCCGATCACGGAACTCACTCGAGTGCTCGCGCAATTGCACGACAAGAAACGCCGCGTGACGATTCCGGGTTTTTATAACGATGTCATGCCGCTGACCAAGAAGGAGCGAGCGAACTGGAAGGCCCTTAAGTTTGACCACAAGAAGGCGCTGAAGGGCATCGGACTTCCGCCTGCCGCTGACATCGGCGAGGCCGGCTTCACGGCGCTCGAGAGAGAGTGGGGACGTCCGACCGCCGAAATCAACGGCATCTGGGGCGGCTACATCGGTGAGGGCGCCAAGACCGTCATCCCTGCGCATGCAAGTGCGAAAGTGTCGTTCCGACTGGTGGCCAATCAGGATCCCGCGAAGGTGACCAAGGCATTCTTCAAGTGGTGTAAGGATCACACTCCCCCCGGATGTCGTTGGGAGTTCCTTGATCACCACGGTGGCTTCGGCGTGACAGTTCCGATTGAATCGCCGTACCTCGCCGCGGCGACGAAGGCGATTCATCGCGCGTCCGGCAAGAAAGCGTCATTGATCAAGTCAGGCGGTTCGATTCCGGTGGCGGGCATGCTCAAGAGCAAGCTCGGCATCGACACGATCTTCATGGGATTTGGATTGTCCGATGATCGTGTTCATTCGCCGAACGAGAAGTTCGAGATCGACTGCTACACACTCGGCATCAAGTCCCACATCGCGTTCATCGGCGAACTGACAGGACATTGATTCAAGCGGCTTCGCGGCTTTGTGATGCCGGTTCGTCTTCGACGATCTCGAAGCCGCCGTCCTCTTCCGTCTGGAGTTTCCTCAGGCGCGAGACGCGTTCAAGGCGAAGCGAGTTCACCCGAATTCGCAGGCTGTGGATCTGCTTGTGATGTTCCAGCGTCCCGGCGATGACATGGCACATGCCAAGGCTGACAACCGCCAAGCCCAGCGCCGCAAAGACCCAAGAACTGTCGGTCAATCCCATCATCTTTTGTGTCATCGACATTCATGCAGACGCGCTTTACCCTTTATAGAATGAAGGTCGGGTAATCTGACCCCCTCAAAGCGGTATCGGGCGGTCTCAGCTTCGCTTTCGTTGAACTCTCGGACGCACGGCGCACTCTCGCATTAATCGGTTCGGAGAAATACTCGGCTTCCTGCTCTTGGCTGTGATGTTGTGCTTCGGCGCGCCGTCTGTCGCTCAAGACTCATCTTCGCGGCAATCGACCGGAGAGGTGAAGATCGAGGTTGATCGTTTCGGTGTCGGCAACATCGCGCGCCGGGGTGAGTGGGTCGGCATTCGCTTGAATCTGACGGATTCGTCCGACTCGCCGCGAAACGTGATCGTTCAGGTTTCATCTCGTGATCCCGACGGGGATACCGCGATTTCGGAGCGAGCGATTGCGTTGAATGGGGGCGAGAAGCTTTCCGTTTGGATGTACCACCGGCTCGGGTTCAACACCGGCGGGGGTATGAGTATCTCGGTGTTCGCCGCCGCGGACGGAGTGATTCGCGACGGTGCGGATCGAGATCTCCCGAGTGTGGGTGCGCGAGTCGGATTCCTTGAAATCGCTGATATCGATGACACAGGCAATTCATCGAAGATCGCCCCCGCCGGAGTCGGATTGCTGGGACTTGTCGGGACCGCGGATTTTGATCTGCAGTCGTTCAGCAATCAGTCTGCGCCGACGGCGCCATACCTGCCGTTCGGTCATGAGATGATGGAGTTGGCGCGATCACTCACTCCGGCGGAGTTCCCGGATCGATGGCACGGGTTGGCGGGCTTCGACACGATTGTCTGGGGCAGCGGCGAGCCCGCGGAGTTGCGGACGGACAGTCGCCGCGCGCTTCGAGATTGGATCGAACGCGGCGGCCACCTCATCGTCATTCTTCCCGCAGCCGGTCAGACATGGACGAATGAAAATCTCTCGGATCTGTACGATGCAATGCCGTTGGTATCGGTCAAGAAAGTTGAGGGGGTTGATCTTGCCGCCTCGAAGTACCTCTTCACGCATCGTGCGGGCAACCCGATGCCGAAGGATGCCACCATTCATGTGCTGACCCCCATGCAGGACACCAAGCCCGGTGAAGCCTCCGTCATTCTTCAAGATGCGGATGGTCGCCCGATCGTCGTTCGAAGAGCGATCGGCTCCGGGATGGTGACGTGGATCGGCGTGGATTTGAACCAGCGAAGTCTCGAGCGAACGGTCGAAGCGGACATCTTTTGGAATCGCATCCTCGGGCGGCGCGGCAGCACGCTCGGCGAGGCCGATCTTGTCGCCGGAGAAGACGGGACATCAAACACGACGCAAGAGGGAACTCGATTCGCGATTCGCGCACCAGTGCGCATGGATTCGAAGCTTGATATTGGAATCACAAATCTTATATCGTTGCGGCGCGATTCGCTTCAAGGTTTGCTGATCGCTTTCGTCCTCTTCGTCGTGTATTGGATCGTCGCCGGACCCGTCGGTTATGCGATCCTGAAGTCGCGTGATCTCGGCAAGCACGCTTGGCTCGGTTTCATGGCGTGTTCCATCGTGTTCACCGCCATCGCATGGGGCGGGGCGACCTTGTTGCGCAAGCAATCCGTCGAGGCGCGGCACATCTCGATTCTCGATCATGTGTACGGACAGCCGGTCCAACGAGCGACCATGTGGGCCGGTGTCCTGATTCCTCGATACGGCGAGGCCGGCATTCGAATCCGCCAGCAGTTCGAAACCGATCGATCGGGAAACTCAATCAGCGCTTGGGCGGACTCGCTTGAATCTGTTTGGATCACCTTCCCGGATTCCCGCGGCTATCGAACACCGGTAAGCGATCGCGTTGCGTTGTCCGTACCTGCGCGCCAGACGATCAAGAACATTCAGGTTGAATGGGCGGGCGGGCCTCCGTGGGCGATGCCGCTCCCCATGGCGCCGCCGGGCGCGACGGAAGCGGGTTCCATTCAGTTGCTTGATGAAGGAAAGTGGCGAAAGGATCGCCCGGTGTTGTCCGGCGTGCTCAAGCACAGATTTCCCGCTCCGCTTCGTAACATTCAGATCATCGTCAATAAAGGACAGTCACCGATTCGTCGGTACACCCAGTTCACGCAGCGTCGTGACGAACCGGTGTTCGATGGCTATGTGTTCAGTTATCCGAACGAATGGCGGGCCGACGAAGAGTTGGACTTGCAACTCGTGACGCAAGCGTCCGCGATTCCCGATCTTGTGCCGTGGCTGAACTCTCTGCGTCCGAGATCGGATCGCGAATTGAGGCCGATGGATCTCGATGGCGCACAGATCATGCAGAGTCTTCGCGGCCTGACCTTCTTTCATCATTTGCCGCCCCCTGTCGAGGAGTTGAACCAAACCGAGGTGTACGCAGCGCAGAGACACTACACGCATCGTCTGGATCTGAGCGCATGGTTGACGCAACCGTGCGTGATCATTCTCGGTGAGGTGGGGGGTGATGCCGAGTTCGCCGCGGAATCGCCGATCGGTTTGTCAGTTGATTCGGAGGACAGCAATGCGACGGGCGTTACATTCATTCGATGGGTGTACCCGCTGCCATCGCGTCCGGCTTCGTTCGCACAGCGTTTTGATCCGGCAAAGAGAGAGTCGACACCGTCTGACGCAAAGAACGAGTCAGACAATCGTGAGGAATCTCCGAAGTAACGGGAACCGCAGATGCCAATCGTTGAAACCATCAACCTCACGAAGCGTTACGGCGATCTCGTCGCGCTCAACAATCTGAACCTCACCATCAATGAAGGTGATTGTTTCGGATTCATCGGCCCAAACGGTGCCGGCAAGACGACCACGATCAAAATCCTCGCCACGCTGCTCAAGCCCTCTTCCGGGCAAGCGCAGATCGCAGGGCTCACCGTCGGATATCAGAATCGTCAGATCCGTCCATTGATCGGCTATGTGCCGGATGTCATGGGCGCGTACGAAGACATGGTGGTCACGGAATATCTTGAATTCTTCGCCGCGGCGTACAACATCCACGGGCCGCAGCGTCGCAAGGTTGTCCGCGATGTGCTTGAACTCACGGACCTCGGATACAAGTCGACCGCTGAGGTCAATTCGCTCTCCCGCGGCATGCAGCAACGACTCAGCGTCGCGCGCGTGCTGCTGCATGATCCGAAAGTTCTCTTGATGGACGAGCCCGCTTCGGGTCTCGATCCGCGCGCTCGCATCGAGATGAAGGAGTTGCTCAAAGAACTCCGCCGCATGGGAAAGACTATTTTGATTTCAAGCCACATCCTTCCTGAACTGGCCGAGATGTGCAATGTCGTCGGAATCATCGAGCGCGGCCAATTGATCTTCAGTGGAGGCGTCGACGAAATCGTGCGTCGAGCGAAAGTGGGGCATGTCATTCACATCGGAGTGATGGATCGAACCGAAGAGGCCGCGAAGGTTGTTCAAAAGCTGCCTGCCGTAAAGAAGCTCTCGATCGTCGCCGACGGTTCCGCGGATGGTGCGGGTGATGGCAAGTTGATCCATGTCAATCTTGATGATGCGTCCGCCGCGACGCTGAGCGACATACCGAATCTGCTGGTCAACGCGGGATTCCGAATCACCAAATTCACCGATGAGCCCGTGAACCTCGAAACGGCGTTCATGAAGTTGACCAAGGGGTTGGTGCAGTAGGGGAGTAGGCAATGGGGAATGGGGAAGGGGCAATGGGGAGAGGCCAAAGGCCTTGGGCCTTAGGCCATCGATGAAGGCGAAAGAGAAACACCTGGCGCAGTTACGGCCTGGAGCCGCTTCCCTCTCCCCTACGACCTATGCCCTATTGCTTCTTCCCTATGCCCTATGCCCGTTCCCCTATCCCCTCTTCCCCGCATACTCTTCCCCATGCACTATGACGCACATCAGCCCGTGATCAATGATCTCGAGGCGCGGATTTTGACGATCCGCGACTCTCTTTAACTACCCACAGAAAACCGCGAAGCTCCGCGAACTCGAAGAGCAAATGAACTCGCCGGAGTTCTGGAACGCGCAGGACAAAGCCCGCAAGATCGTAAATGAAAAGCGCGCGTTGTCGGCGTTGATCGATCCGTTGACGAAGGTCATCGGTCAATTCGAAGAAGCGAAGCTCGCTTATGAAATGGCGAAAGAAGCCGGCGACAAAGATCTGCTCGCCGAAGCCGATCAGTCGCTGTTCGATCTCGTCGGCATGATGGAGAAGGTCGAACTCCAATCGCTGCTCTCGGGCAAGCATGACGCGAAGAACTGCTTCCTCACGATCTCCGCCGGCGTCGGTGGCACCGAAGCCAACGACTGGGCGGACATGCTGCTGCGCATGTACATCTTCTACTGCGAGAAGATGGGCTTCGAAATCGAAGAGGTCGAAAAGTCGTACGGCACCGAAGTCGGCATCGACTCCGTGACGCTACTCGTGAAGGGTGCATTCGCGTTCGGCTACCTGCAGTGCGAGCGCGGCAGTCATCGTCTTGCTCGCGTGTCGCCCTTCAACGCGCAGGGCAAGCGTCAGACGAGCTTCTGCACCGTCGAGATCACGCCGGAGTTGGATGATGTGAACGTCGAGATTCCTGATAAGGACATCGAAGTCACGCCGTTCGTTCGCGCATCCGGTCCCGGCGGTCAGAACGTCAACAAAGTCGCATCCGCGATTCGAATCGTTCACAAGCCCACCGGCATCATGGTGGTCGCATCGACATATCGAGATCAGCCCCAAAACAAAAAGCAGGCGTTGGCGGTTCTTCAGGCCAAGCTCGAACAGCTCGCCGATGAGCAGCGCGAGAAGGAATTGGCCGCCGCTACGGGTGGTGCCGTGGATCGTGGGTGGGGCACCCAGATCCGGTCGTACGTCTTCTACGACAACCGGGTGAAGGATCACCGGACCGGCTACGAGGAAACCGACTACGAGGCCGTCCTCAGGGGCGAAATCGCGCCGTTTATTGACGCCGAACTGAAAAGACGGCGTGCTGAACGAGAGAAAAGCGCATCCGGCAGGTGATTTGGGCCGATCACAAGGCACCCTCGGGTGAATAGACCCGAGGGATCGAGTCGGCCTACTGTTATGGACCTGGTCGGTCGTATGTTCGTCCGGCCCTGCTTCGAATTAAACTGATCACACAGTCTGC
>JBKDPX010000014.1:0-969 GCA_046342165.1 Phycisphaerales bacterium
GCTCGAAGGCGACGAGTCCAAGACCATGCGCCTTCATGCGCGCGGCCCGGGCGAAGTCACCGCCGACATGATTCAGGGCGACCCTTCGGTCACCATCATCAACCGCGACCATGTGATCGCGACGCTCACGGAGGCCGTGGAGTTCGAGATGGAACTCAAGGTCACCAAGGGCCGCGGCTACGTTCCCGCGGTCGAGCACATCAAGCCGAACGATGAGTCCGATCCGATCGGCACGATTTACGTCGATTCGATTTACTCGCCGGTTCAACGCGTCCGTTACAAGATCGAAGAAACGCGCGTCGGTCAGAAAACCAACTACGACAAGCTCACGCTTGAGATCTGGAGCAACGGTACCGTGACGCCTGAGATGGCGTTGGTGGAAGCCGCCAAGATCATGCGGAAGCACCTCAATCCGTTCGTTCAGTACTTCGACATCGGCGCCGAGCACGTGAGCGAGGAAGCCGCTGCCGCCGCCGGAGTGGATGAGGAACTCAACCGCAAGCTGACCCAGCCCATCGCCGAGCTCGATCTGTCCGTGCGCGCCAGCAACTGCCTGGAGTCCGCGCGGATCGATACCGTGGCCCAGTTGGTCTCCCTTACGGATTCCGACCTCCTGAAGTTGCGCTCGTTCGGTCGTACCAGCCTGCGCGAAGTCAAGCGCAAGCTGCAGGACATGGGAATGGATTTGGGCATGAAGTTGCCCGACGGATTCACGGTTCCGCCGCCGGTCATGCCGGCCTGAGGTTCAGGGTGTTCTTGAAGGGCGGAAATCAGGCTGATTTGCGCCTATAGTCCCCACCCTGCCCATTTCGGTCAGGTTGTGGGTTCGGAAGGTTTCGGAGGGGTGTTTCGGTTCGGAGTTTTGTATGCGTCACCGCAGGGCTGGATATCGTCTGGGTCGCACTTCCACGCATCGCTTGGCGATGCTTCGCAACATGGCGTGCGGCCTGTTTGAACACGGGCAGATCG
>JBKDPX010000015.1:0-4597 GCA_046342165.1 Phycisphaerales bacterium
CGGAACATCCAGCGAGAAGCTGAAAATGTCCGTGCGATCGGTTTCTTCTTTCTTGATCGGGAAACCGAAATCGAAAGCGAGGGGGATCGGGGACAGCGCGGTGACGGAGAGTCTGAAGCCGAATCCGACAGAGGCGCGATACTCCTCGAAGCCGGGTTCGTCGGTGACGGTGCCCGTATCCAGGAACCCGACGATGCTCAGCAGATCTTCGTAGACGGGATGTTGCACCTCGGCGCCGGCGAAGAAGAGGAATGTACCGCCAACCGGATCGTCACCGATCTGACCATTATCGTTTCGAACGCCCACAGGCGAGACGCCTCGATATGCAAAGCCGCGGAAGTTCGTACCGCCCATGTAGTACTGCTCGTAGAACGGGACATCCGTTGTGTCTTGTGGGATGTAAGAGAGCTTTGACTTCAGCTGCAAGACGGTCTTGCGACCGTAAAAGTCTTCGCGGAGTTTGAAGTAGCCGGCGCTTTCCACATCGACCTTTTGGAATGCGTCGCCACCTACGAGCACTTGTTCAACTCCGAAATCGAGCTTGGAACCCCGACCGGGGCGAAATTGATCATCAAGCGTTTGACGCGAGAGTGTAAAACCAACACCGGTCAACCACTGCTCGTCTTCCTGTGCGAAATAGTCGACCGGAGCATCGCTGTCGATGTTGTCGAGGGTGACATTTTCAAAACGGACCGGCACAGATGCCGACCATCGGGAACCAAAGCGACGGCCAACAGAGAACGCGGCACCATATCGCTGCTCGTCGTATGCGCGGTAGACGCGGCGGCGAATGTAACCCTTGGCGCTACCCGAGAAATCCGTATCAAACAAAGAAGGATCAGACAATCCGATGGAGAAGATGCTGACGCGATCACCCGGCGAAGCGAGAAGTGTAAAAGTCTGTCCGCCGCCGCGGAACGCGCCCCCTCCGGTCAACTCATCCCAGCTCGTCGGAACATCGTAGATATCAAAGTTTCTCTGAGAAACGGAGAGTGACGCGGCAACACCGTTGTCAGTGCCGAGCGTGCCACCGATGGAAAACTCGCCCGTGTTCGTTTCGGCGACTTCGATCAAGACATCGCGATAGCCGGGATTCGCGGGATCTTCGGGCTGCACGGTGACTTTCGGAGCGGGTTCCGTCGCGAACAGTCTTGTCTGACGCAACCTGCGTTCGGTTTCGGCGACCTGCGTTTTGTCAAGCGGTCGATCCGGCAAGAGTGTTACGGCGCGTCGCACCACACTATCGCGCGTTTCGCGATTTCCGCTGATTCGAACCTCCCCCGTGCGGAAGCGCCTCCCCTCATTGATGGCGAGCACAACGTCAACCAACGGATTTTCGGCATCACGCTGTTCTCGACGAACCACGGAGACATCGGCGTAACCGAGTTTTCCGTACGCGGCCTCGACCAACTCCATGCTCTTGCGGATTCGATCATCGCTGTACAAATCGCCCGGTTTGATCGAAACCAACGCCATGAGCTGAGCGGGAGTGAAAACTCCATCGTCTGACTTATCGATCGAGATTCGAAGATCGCGCAGCGTGTAAGGCTTTCCTTCCTCGACAATGAACGTGACGATCGCTTCTTTGCCATCCGCGCTTGGTGTGACAATGCGATCACAACGAATGTCCAAGTGACCGCGATCACGATAAAACTGAATCAGCGCCGCGATGTCTCGGTCGAGCTTTTCGTTCTCGAGCGGGGCCTTGAAGAAAAGGATGGCCTCTTTGGTTTCAATCTCGCTCTTGAGCTCGTCAGAGGAGAACACAAGATTTCCTTCAAAACGAATCTCGGTGACCCGCGTTTTTTCGCCCTCGCGGATCTCAAACAACGCGATGCTTGAATCCTTCAACTCCTTCTCATTCACAACGACGCGGCAGTTGAAGTACCCCTTCTCGCGATACATCGCCTCGATCCGTCGACATGCGCGATCAAGCTGAACCTGATCGACCGGGGTCTGCGCCAAAAATCCGCAGATCGCTCGAATCTCCTCATCCGAGAACCGCTTGTTGCCCACCGACATCACATCCTCGATCAACTGTTGTTGCGAGAGGATGTACACGATTTCGACCGAGCCGTCCGACAGCTGTTGCACGCGGCTTTCGACTCGACGAAACTTGCCGAGTCGATTCAAACGCGCCACATCTTCGCTCACAAGCTTGCTGGAAAAAGGCGCGCCTTCGCGAAGTCGCAACTGATTGATCACCAACTGTTCCGTCGCCGTATCGAAAGGCCTCACATCGTTTTCGTCGGGCGGCCGACGAATCAATATCCCCTTGACCGGGCGACCCTCAAACGGCGCGAGTTCCGGCGAGACCTCCGGTTGCTCAACGCCTCTCGCGGCCGGAGCCGTCTCTTGAGCGGACACCACCCGCCCCGGAATCACCAGACCGGCACCCAGGGCGAGGTAGGAACATGTTCTCAATAAATATCGAATGTGCACGACAAGACAATATCGCGCCCGATTCACCGACACAAACCACCCGCACGGATTCCTATCCGCCACATGGAAGTTTCCCGCATCCATTACCTTGTCGCAAGTGTCCGCATCTTCGACAGTTCCGCACGATGGGCGATCCGAACCCCGAGCCGGGTTGGACTTTCGATCAATCCGACCCCTAACTTTTCTCCCCTGCATCGGGTGGGATGGCCGATACGGCTGTCTTACTCACCGAGAACGGACTTTCGGAGTGTGTCGTGGTGGTACGTCGTCTCGCCGTCTATCTCATCGCCTGTGTCAGTCTCTTTGCCGCCCTTGGAATGGTGTGGCTGCTGATCCGACCGGAACATATCCATCGCGCCGGAACGCCGGTTCTGCTTACCGTGTTCGCCCTTTTGCTGCTGCCCGGGCTCTCTTGGGCGGGTTGGCGCCTGGATTCAAACCCGGGCCGAACCTGAGAGCCCACGAAAAAAGCGGGCGCGCTGCCGCGCCCGCCTTGGCGATTTCGCAACACCCATCAGACGCCGAGCAGTTCCATCGCGTTCTTGACGATGTCGTCCGCCGTGAGGTTGCACATCTTGAGAACTTCCTCGGGCGTGCGCGCGCTCTTGGGGATGCGCGTGACGTGCATCTGCTTCAGACGGAAGCCGTCACCGCTCTCAAGCAATGCCTCGGCGATCGACGAACCCAATGCTCCGCCGAAGTTATCTTCGACCGTCATCACGTTGCCGGAACTCGCGCCGATGATGTCGAGGACACCCTCCGCGTCAAACGGCAATGAGTACAAATCGATCAGGCCGACCGAAACGCCCTTCTTGTCGAGCATCTCAATGGCCTTGTTGCATTCGTGCACCATGTAGCCCGCGCTGCAGATCGTCAGATCGCGACCTTCCGCAAGATGTTCGAATCCTCCGAGGTTGAATACATGATCGTCCGAGTACAGGTACTCAACATCAGGACGTCCGGTTCTCATATAGCACACACCCTCGTACTCCGCCATCACCTGCGTGAGTGCGTACGCGGCGTATGCGTCCGCGGGTTGAAGAATGTAACAACCCGGATTCCCACGATGGTCTTTCATGGTCGCGAACGAACGGAACCATGCGACATCGGGCAGTGACATCTGGCTGGGACCGTCGGCCGCAAGTGTGACGCCGCAGTGACTGCCGATGATCTTGAGATTGGCGCCCGAGTAGATCGCCATCTCGATCTGGTCATACGCGCGCGTGACGAACTTCGCGAAGGTGGAGCAGAACGGAACCTTGCCCGCGGCGGAGAGACCCGCGCCGACCGAGATCATGTTCTGTTCGCCGATCTTACATTCCATGAAGCGCGACGCGCACTTGGAGTCTTTCTTGAAGAACTCCGCGAACGTGGAGTTGGAAACATCCGCGTCAAGCACGACGACCTTGTCGTTGACCTGACCGATCGCGCGAAGCGCCAGTCCGTACGCGCGGCGGGTGGCCATGACTCCCGCGTGAATCGCCGACTCCATGTCGTTCTTCTTCAAAAACTCGTTGAAACTCGGCACTTCTGCGTTGTTTTCGGATGCGGCCTTCGCCTGCGCCGGCGGTTCGATGGTGAACGAGTCTCCTCCGGCGAGCGCACTGGTCAACGCGAGACGACGCTCTTCGAGTTCGGCCAACGCACGCTTGAGCGCGTCACCCGTCGGCGGCTTGCCGTGCCAACCGCCGCCCTGAATGCTCGCGCATCCCCAACCCTTCACCGTCTTGGCGATCACGGCCATCGGCTTGGATGTCGATCCCGACACAAACTCATCGAACACGGATTTGATCTGGTTCGGGTTGTGACCGTCGATCACACGCACATCAAAGCCCGTCGCCTTCAACTTCGCTTCGAGCACTTCCGGGGACTGTTGATTCGACACGCGGTCGGACTGGCCGTACTCGTTGCAGTTGATGATCGTCAACAGATTCTTGATCTTGCGATCGACGATGTAGTCCCAGGCTTCGGCGATCTGTCCTTCGCGGCTTTCACCGTCTCCGACGATGCAGTACACCTTGCGATCGGTGCCGTCCAAACGCGCCGCTTCGGCGACGCCTGCCGCGATCGAGAGTCCTTGACCCAACGATCCCGTGGCCGCATCAAAGAACGCGAAACCTTCCATCGGATTCGGGTGGCCGTCGAGCTCGCTGGA
>JBKDPX010000016.1:0-21038 GCA_046342165.1 Phycisphaerales bacterium
CTGATGGGCAAGGCCATCGCGGGTTGTGAAGGAACACCCATTCTCGGATTGGATGTTTGGGAGCATGCATACTACCTCAAGTATCAAAACCGCCGCGCGGATTACATCGCGGCGTGGTGGAATGTCGTGAACTGGAATCAAGTCTCGGCATGGTTCGATCAGGCCTCTCGCGGCTGATCGATCGCGTTTCGTTTGCTCGCCGGAGAATAGAGAACATGAGGAAGCAGAACATTCTTCTCACCGCATGGCTGCTCGCGCCATTGGCGGTGTTGTCGATCATCATGTACGGGGTCGCGATTTCTCTTCGAAATCCGCCGCAAAAGATGCAGCCGGTAGGCGCCGGCGCCGGGCACACTGGGTCTGACAACTCCGCATTTCGCGTGTTCGGTAACCAAGCGGTCGCGGGGGAGCTTCCGCCGCTTCCTCCCGCGGGAGACGGACCGAATCCATCGACACAACCCGACAAGGTTCAGCCGGAGTTCCTGCCGCAAGGATTCGTGCTCATCGTCGAGGACAAGTCCAAGCGGGCGACGCTCGATTCTCCGATCTATGTCGCAGGTTCATTCAACAACTGGAATCCTGCGGATCCTGCATTCAAACTCGAGCCTCAATCCGACATGCGTTGGCGAATTCGAATGCCGCAGTCAACGGATGGCAAGCCGTACGAGTTCAAGTTCACTCGCGGCAGTTGGGAAATCGAGGAATTGCGTTCCGACATGAGCGCACCCGGCAATCGCACGCTTGAGAAGATCGACATCTCAACGCTTCCCGCAGGGGAACAACCCAAGATCGAAATGGTGATCCCTCACTGGGGCGATGAGCGTCCTGATTTTCAACTCAAGCAATCTCTCGATCCCGATCGCGAGCTTGATGTGACTGGTGATGTGCGTCGTTTGCAGGTTTCCGGCGGCATTGGCGGCACGATTGAATTGCTTGTGTTTCTCCCGCCTTCGTATAACGATGCCTCGAACGCGAAGAAGTCGTATCCGGTGCTTTACATGCATGACGGACAGAATATTTTCCGCAAGCATGCCGGGATTCCGGCAGAGTGGGGACTTGACGAAACCGCGACGGATCTGATGTCAAAAGGTGCCGCGGCCGATTTCATCATCGTCGGTATCCCGCATTCCGGGCCGACTCGTATCAGTGAATACTCCCCGGTTGAACTTGTGAAGGACGCGGGATCGTCCGGCGAGGCGCATCTCGCTTGGATGAAACGCGAAGTCATGCCTCGCGTTGAACGCGCGTTCCGAGTCGCGCAAGGCCGTGAAAATACCGCGATCGGTGGGGCATCAATGGGTGCGGTCATCAGCATTGCCGCTTGCGTGCGTCATTCCGAAACATTCGGCATGCTGTACGCCGAGAGCATTCCGTCGGTGTGTAACAATGTGGCATGGCAATCGCTCGTCGGCGGGTGGGAGCGAGCGCCGGTTCGCGCCTATGTCGGAGCAGGCGGACGCGAAGGTTCGAACGATCGGACACAACGAGAGGTCCTCGAGAACACCAAGGCGATCATCGCTCGACTGCATGAACTCGGCGTGTCTGAGTCCGATGTGAAACTCGCTATTGATGATCAAGCCGCCCACAGTGAAGAGGCGTGGGCGAAGCGTGCTTCAACTGCACTGCGGTTTCTGTTCCCGTCGGTGAACGGTGGCGTGAAGTAACCATTCGGAGAGTTCGCGTGCGCATCCCGCTGTTCAAGCCGTGGCGTGCGTTCAGTCAACTCGATTCTTTCAGCGATGAGGAATGCGAAAAGTTCGTTGGTGATGCATGGGCGAATTGTCGTCCTGTCGAATCGGCGATGCCCATCATTGTCGGGCCGATCATGTTTTTGGTGTGGCCCGGTCTCGTTCTTCTCGGTTTACGATTTCCCGCGATAGCGCGGTGGATCTTTGTGCCGCAGTCCTCCGAGGCGGCGATCGTGCTTCTGGTTGTCACATCCGTTTTTGTCGGATGCACGAGTGCATTGATCGCACGCGATGTCGTGTTGTATCTGCTGCTTCGTCGAGAGCTCGGTCGAGCCGATTGTCCGAAGTGCGGCCAGTCACTGAGAGGACTGCCTGTTCAGTCCGTTGGAGAGATTCCCGATCCCGCGAAAAACTTCGTGCGATGCGCCGAGTGCGGACGCGTGCATCATCTGCTTGATCTCGGCCTTGCGCCGCGCGATCTCGTGCCGCTGGAGCGGCGTCGTGTGCCTCCGGACTTCGCGAGCAAGCGAGGTCGGTAGTCATCACTCCCAGTTCAAAACGATTTTGCCGAACTGCTCCGCGCTCTCGATGAGTGTGTAAGCGTTGACGGCGTCCTTCGCAGCGAAGACGTGTCCGACGACCGGGCGAAGTTTGCCCGCGCAAAACAGCGCGGTGATTTCCTTGAACTCGTCGTTGCTTCCCATCGTTGAACCAAGCACCCGCAGTTGATTCCAAAAGATTCGCGCGAGATCCGTTGTGGCGTCCGGTCCGCTCGTGCATCCGGGTGTCACATACGCGCCGCCTCTGGCGAGACTCTTGATGCAGTTCAGATGGGTCGCCTTCCCGGAAGAATCAACGGCCATGTCGACGCCGCGTTTCGCGGTGATGCCGCGGACCTCTTTGGACCAATCCTGCCCTTGATCAAGAACGCCGAAGTGTGCTCCGAGTGCGAGCGCCTTATCCAATTTCCAGGCATGACGACTCGTGACGACCACCTTGCATCCCATGTGCAGCGCGATGGAGAGTGCCGCGGTTGCAACACCGCCGCCTATTCCTGTGATGAGCACGGATTGTCCCGGGTGCAACTGACCCTTGGTCACCATCATCGAGTAGGCCGTCAATCCACACAGTCCGAAAGCCGCAGCCTGCGCCGCATCGGCTTGCCCGACCGCCGCGATGTTCTCGACCGGTGCGATGAACTTTTCGGCGTGCATGCCGTTGTGATGTTCACCGATCAGTTCATAGTTCGGTGCAAGCGTGCTCGCAGGTGGATCCTCAGGCTTCATTCGATCGGGAACACGCATCGCCGCATTGACGATGACACGCTGCCCGATCCAAGAAGGATCAACTCCGGCGCCGATGGCCTCAACAATGCCGCAGCTATCGCAACCCGAAACGCGCGGATACGCAAGGTCCAATCCCGGGACGCCGCGGCCGACCCACAAATCCATTTGATTGAACGCGCTTGCGAGTGTTTTGATCAACACCTGGCCTGCACGGGGTTGACCGACATCGGGCCAATCTTCTCGGAACTCGATGTTCGGGGCGACGGGTGAGCCTTTGCGGGTGACGACGATCGCTTTCATGATCGAAGGGTAACGTCAGCACGCCGCAAAAACAAAACCGCCCGCCGAGCTGGCGAGCGGTTCGTTGATTGAATTGAGTTCGATCAGCCCTGAGCGCGAACATCGCCCTTGGTGTGCTTGAGGCCGCGGCGGCGATCGCGCAGACGCTGGCTCTTGCCCTGACGATCACGCAAGAAGTAGAGCTTCGAGCGACGAGTGTCGCCGCGACGCACCATTTCGATGTCGCCGACGAGCGGCGAGTTGATCGGGAACATACGCTCAACGCCGACGCCGTCGACGATCTTGCGGATGGTGACCATCTCGTTGATGCCGCTTCCGGTGCGGGAGATGATGACTCCCTGGAAGACCTGCTCGCGCTTCTTGTCGCCTTCGACAATCAGGAACGAAACGTTGACCGTGTCACCGACGCCGAACGAAATCACGTTCTTGCGGAGCGACTCGGCATTAATGCCATCGATGATTTGCTGCTGACCCATTGACGTTCACCTATGTTCAAACACCCAAAGCTTCCGGCCGTGGGGGGAGGGAATGTTAGGCGTGAGGGGTTCGGTCGGCAACTCGCACAAGCGATTCCGAACGAATTCCTTACGGCAGTAAGTCCGGTCGACGGTCCGCTGTTCGTTGGCGGCGCTGTTGCGCACGCCATTCGTCAATCATCTTGTGATTGCCGGAGACGAGAACATCCGGAATCGATCTTCCGTTCCACTCCCGCGGTTTGGTGTAGTGTGGGCAGTCCAAAAGTCGCTGCCCTTGAAGTGATGAGAAACTGTCTTGCTTACTCGAATCATCGTCGCCGAGCACTCCGGGAAGCAATCTCGCGATTGCATCAATGAGCACCAATGCGCCGAGTTCGCCGCCTGAGAGCACATAATCACCTATCGAGATTTCTTCGGGATTCAATGCTTCGATGACGCGCTCGTCGATGCCTTCATAATGGCCGCAAATCATGACGATCCGCGGCAATGAGGCCAGTCGTTCAACGGTTTGTTGTGTCAACGGCTTGCCCTGCGGCGTCAACAGCACTCGATGAACAGGACGGGGATCCGATGCTTCGACCGCCATCGCGCAATCCCAGAGCGGTTGGCACATCATCACCATACCCGGACCGCCGCCGAATGGTCGATCGTCCGTCTTCTTGTGCTTGTTCTCGGTGAACTCTCGAATGTCCGAAGCGTGAACCTCAAGTTGGGACGCTTTGATCGCGCGCGAAGGGATCGACACGCCAAGGACACCCGGCGCCGCCGTTGTGAACAGTTCGGGGAATGTCGTCAGGATGTCAATTCGAATCGCCACGTCCGCATGGTAGGTTGGCCGTGCGGTGTGCCTTTTTGCAGTCCAATGCCTATCATCCGCCCCCGACTGGATTTCACGTCGATTCGGCGCGGCGGTTCGGGGACTGTTCACGACCGTGTTTCGGAATCAAGTCCATGAAAGCAACCGACCTCCGCAAAGGCTTGGGAATCAAGATCGACGGCAAGCTCGGCGTTCTCACGAACGTTGAACACCGCACGCCCGGCAACCTCCGTGCATTCATCCAGATCACCTACAAGGACGTGCTCAAGGGCAACGTTCTTGAGAAGCGCCTGAGCAGCTCCGATGACATCGAAGTCGTCGATATGGACCGCCGCGAGATGGAGTATCTCTACTCCGACTCCATCGGTGCGACGTTCATGGACAGCGAGAACTATGAGCAGATGGTGTTGAGCGCCGGCCTGCTCGGTGATGCTTTGAAGTTCCTGCGTCCCAACGCCAAGACCGTGGTGCTGATGAGCGACGGCAATCCCGTCTCGATTGAATTGCCCCCGGCGGTGGAACTCACCGTCTCCGACTGTCCGCCCGAAGTGAAAGGTGCGACCGTCACCAACCAAACCAAAGATGCCGAAATGGAAACGGGTCTGGTCGTGAAGGTCCCGGCATTCATCAAGACAGGCGAAACGCTGAAGATCTCAACGCTCGACGGTTCGTACCTTTCCCGAGCCTGATCGATTTGAATCAATCCGATAACGAGCGTCCCCGATCGCGGACGCTCGCTTCTTTTTTGGTAGTCTCCTCCCCATGAATGTGCTCCTCATCGGCATGAGAGCTTCAGGAAAGTCCACCGTTGGTGAGGCTTTGGCCATGCGTTTGGAGGCTCGCTTTTACGATCTCGATCTCGTCGTGGCGGATGAGATGGGGCAGAAATCGGCCGCCGCGGCGATCAAAGTCGCCGGCTTCGAGCGCTTCCGCATGACCGAAACTCGAATGCTCGAAACACTACTTCGAGATCGGGACGCGGTGATCGCACTTGGCGGCGGAACGCCCACTGCGCCCGGTGCAAAGCAACTGATTCAGGATTCCAGGGAATCGAAAAAGACTCGGGTTGTTTTTCTCGACGAGAACGCGCAGGAGATTCGATCGAGAATCGCCAAAGACGGCGCATCGAAGCGGCCTGCGATACTTGGGAAAGATCCCATCGCTGAAGTTGAACAGGTTCTCGCCGATCGTCGTCCGGTGTATTCGGAGCTTGCTGATGTCGTGGTCGTTCCAGGCGGGCGAAGTGTTGCGGCATTAGTAGACGAAATCGCTGAAGCGCTCGGTTTGCCGCGCCATTGACCTTGGCTCTGTGGTATTCTGAACGAGCATGCGCCAGTACGACCTTTGCGTGATCGGATCAGGCCCCGGCGGCCAGAAGTGCGCGATTCAAGCCGCGAAGCTTGGCAAGCGCGTCTGCGTGATCGAACAACGCAGCGTCGTGGGAGGCTCGGCGGTTCAGACGGGCACGATTCCGAGCAAGGCGCTTCGTGAAGCGATACTCAATCTCGGTGGCGGTTGCGGTGCGAGTCCGCGCTCTGCTGATTTTCAGAACGCTGCTCGCGGGGTTTCGCTCGAGTCGCTGTGGAAAGCCTGCTCGCGTGTGATCAATGCCGAAGTGGAGATGGTCCGCGGCCATCTCGCATCCAATGGCATCGATGTCTTGAACGGAACCGGGAGGTTCGTCAGTCAGCATGAGATCGAGATCGTCGGAAAGAGCGCCTCCGGGGTGATTCGCGCCGACCACATCGCCATCGCATCCGGATCCATGCCCGCAAAACCCGGAAACATCGAGTTCGACGACAAAAACATCATCACGTCCGACGAACTTCTGGATCTCAAGGACCTGCCACACTCCATGATCGTTGTGGGAGGCGGTGTCATCGGTACCGAGTATGCATCGATGCTCGCGGCGCTCGGCGTGAAGGTCACGTTGATCGAAGGTCGCAATAGACTTCTCGATTTTGTCGATTCCGAGATCATCGAAGCGCTCCAGTATCATCTCCGTCAGAGCGGCATGACGATGCGCTTGGGTGAAAAAGTGGTGAGCATTCGAAAGGTGGAGGCTCCGGGCGGCGCGAAGAGCGACGGCACGATGGTGGAGGCCGTACTCGAGAGCGGCAAGATTCTTCGCGCGGATTGTCTGCTGTATTGCATCGGACGCCAGGGCGCCACTGATGCGCTTCAACTCGGTAACGCGGGACTTGAGGCCGACAACCGAGGCCGCATCAAAGTTGATCACAACTATCGAACGAAGATCCCGCACATCTTTGCGGTAGGAGATGTCGTCGGCTTCCCTTCCCTTGCGTCAAGCAGTATGGATCAGGGCCGTATCGCGTCATGTCGCATGTTCGGCGTTCGCTGTGAATCGATGGAAGAATTGTTGCCATACGGCATCTATGCGATTCCCGAGATTTCAATGGTTGGATGGACCGAAGAGCGACTTACCTCGGAGGGAATTCCGTATGAATCCGGAGTGGCGCACTACAAGGAAATCGCTCGAGGTCAGTTGTTGGGTGATGAGATCGGAATGTTGAAGCTTCTGATCCATCAGGAGAGTCATGCGATTCTCGGCGTGCACATCATCGGTACGGGTGCGACCGAACTCGTCCACATCGGCCAGTGTGCGATCGCGTTCAAAGCAACGCTTGATTACTTTGTCAACGCCGTGTTCAACTATCCGACACTGGCGGAGTGTTACAAAGTCGCTGCATTGAACGGGCTCAATAAACTGAGAAACATGTAAACATGAGTCGTTCCCAAACCAACATTCATGGCACGAGCATCGTTGCAGGATTTCAGACCGATGCTTCCGAAGCACGCTTTCATGCGTTCCACCCCTTGACAAAGAAGGCTTCGAACGAGAGCTACTTTGCGGCAACACCCAAGGATGTAGATCGCGCGGCGCGCCAAGCCGCGGAAGCCTTCCCATCACTTCGCGAAGATACGGGCTGTCGAGCCGCGATGCTTGATGCGGTCGCGGCGGGATTGGCGGACCTTGGACAGTCGCTGATCGATGCGGCGTGTGAGGAAACGGGATTGCCTGTGGCGCGAATCACCATGGAGCGCGATCGGACCGTTCGACAACTGCGAATGTTCGCTGAAATCGTTCGTGATGGAACCTGGGTCGAGGCCGTGATTAACCGTGGTGACCCGAATCGTGCGCCACTTCCAAAGCCGGATATCCGACGAATGCTTCGTCCCCTCGGTCCCGTGGCGGTGTTCGGCGCGAGCAACTTTCCGCTCGCGTACTCCGTTGCCGGCGGGGACACGACTTCCGCGCTCGCGTCGGGGTGTCCCGTCGTAGTCAAAGGACACAGCGCACATCCGAAAACAGGTGAACTGACGGCGGAGACGATTCGCCGCGCGGTAGAGGATGTCGGATTGCATCCGGGGTCATTTTCGTTCTTGCAGGCGGGGGGGATACGGGATGTCGCCGTTGGTGTTGAGCTCCTGTCGCATCCGTGCATCAAGGCGGGTGGTTTCACCGGATCCGTGAAGGCGGGGATGGCGCTCAATCGCCTTGCGCAGGATCGGAATCCGCCCGTTCCATTTTTTGCGGAAATGGGGAGCGTGAACCCGGTTGTCGTCTTGCCGAAAATGCTGAACAGCAGGGCCCAGGAGATCGCATCCAAGTTGGCGCAAAGCGCGTTCGCGTCCAACGGACAGATGTGTACATGTCCCGGACTTATGTTCGTCATTCGAGGGGATGCAGCGGAGGCTTTCAAGGAGCGATTACGCGCGGAAGCCGCGGCGATATCAACCATGACACTTCTCACTCCGCGTATCGAACAGGCGTGGCACGAAGGGGTGCGAGCGGCGATCGAATGCGGTGCTCGAAGTTTGACAGAGTCCGCGGGCGGCGTTCTTCCAACCGTTCTTGTCGTGGGTGCGCGGCAGTTCATGTCGAATCCATCGTTAGCGGAGGAGACGTTCGGTCCTTCCACGATCATCGTTGAATGTGAAGATGTTCACGAGTTGCGTGCGAGCTTGAGTGTGATCGCAGGATCGCTCACGGCAACATTGTGGTGCGAATCCGACGAGCCGGAAGCCGCGACGGTTTTTGAGTCACTCGAAGCGATGAGCGGGAGGATCGTCGTAAACGCCGTGCCGACAGGTGTCGAGGTTTGTGATGCGATGGTGCATTCCGGTCCGTATCCGGCGAGCAATCGTCCCGATTCCACCGCCGTAGGTTCATTCGCGATTCGACGATGGTGTCGCCCCGTGGCGTATCAAAATGTTCCTCAATCGCTGATGCCGCTTGCACTGCAGGATGAAAACGAGCTTGGAATCCTTCGGCTGGTTGAAGGCGAGTGGGAGGTCTGAGTCGTGGAACGCGTACGCGTCATAGATTCCCATACCGAGGGCGAGCCGACTCGCGTGATCATCAGTGGAGCCCCCGACTTTGGCGGCGGCGCTGTCAGTCAGCAAGCCAAAGTGTTTCGCGATCATCATGATGATTTCAGGCGTGCGACGATCAACGAGCCGCGCGGAAACGACTTTCTTGTCGGAGCGGTGATCGTGCCCCCCGCGGATCCTCGCGCCGTGTGCGGAGTTATCTTTTATAACAATGTGGGCTTGCTGAACGCCTGCGGGCATGGCACGATCGGACTTGCCGCGACATTGATGCACCTCGGACGAATTGGTGTCGGTTTGCATCCGGTTGAAACGCCGGTCGGTTTGGTGACGATTCGCATCGATGAGACGCTTTCGATCTCGATCGACACTGTTCCTTCGTATCGATACCGCAAGGATGTGCCGATCTCGTTCACATTCGAGGGTCAGCCCCGCAGCGTGACGGGTGATATCGCGTGGGGCGGAAACTGGTTCTATTTGATCAAAGATCATGGATTGGAACTATCCGTCCAGAACATCGAACGACTGAGTTCGTTCTCTCGCCATGTGCGAGCCGCACTCGAGGAATCATCCATCACGGGCGACGGCGGGGGACTGATCGACCACATCGAACTCTTCGGCTCTCCGACCCGAAGCGATTGTGACAGTCGGAACTTCGTGTATTGTCCGGGTGGTGCCTATGACCGCAGTCCGTGCGGAACCGGGACCAGTGCGAAAATGGCGTGCCTTTACGCCGACGGGATGTTGAATCCCGGGCAATGCTGGAGGCAGGAGAGCATCATCGCTAGTCGCTTCGTCGGGACATTCCGTGCGGACGGGCGACGGATATTGCCCACGATTTCGGGAAACGCCTACATGACGGCTGAAACGGATCTGCTGTTTTCATCTGAAGATCCGTTCCGCTTTGGGATACCTCCGTCATGAAGTCGCCCGACGTTGTGATCGTCGGTGCCGGGATCGTCGGCGCGGCTTGCGCGATGCGTCTCGCTGAACATGGACTTCGGGTGCACATCGTTGAGTCGCGTGAGATCGCGGGCGGAGCCACGGCGGCCGGTATGGGCCACCTCTGCGTGATTGATGATTCGCCCGCTCAGGCCGCGATCACTCGATTGTCGTGTGCTCAATGGCGCGCATTCGCCGAGGAACTGCCGCGCGAAGCCGAGTACTCGGCTTGCGGTACGCTCTGGGTGGCGCGTGATGATTCGGAGATGGAGCTCGCACGATCGAAGCAATCGCAGTACCACGAAATGGGTGTGCGGGCTCGATTCATCGATGGTTCCTCAATTTGCGAGATTGAACCCGAGTTGTCGCCGCGAGTGGTGGCCGGAGTTCGCGTGGAAGATGATGCAGTCGTTTATGCCCCGGTCGCCACTCGCTTCATGCTCGATCGCGCGCAATATCACGGTGCGACCGTTGCAAAACACGCTGTTGCGAAGCAACTCACGCATGACGGGCTGATTCTTAATGACAATGAACGACTTTCTTGCGCCGCTGTCGTTGTCGCAACGGGAGTCGAAGCGCCACGATTGATTCCAGGGCTTCCCGTTCGACCTCGGAAGGGGCAACTTGCGATCACGGATCGCGGACCTGTCATGTGCAGGCATCAAATCGTTGAACTGGCGTACATCAAGAATGCCCATGGGCATGCGGACGAATCCGTGTCGTTCAATGTTCAGCCACGTCCTACCGGACAGATATTGATCGGTTCCTCGCGGAGCTATCACGATCAAACACAAGAGATTGACGATCGCATGATGCGCATCATGCTGGAGCGCGCCGTGGAGTATCTTCCTGCACTTGCTGATCGTCGGGTTCTCAGAATGTGGACTGGATTTCGCGCCGCTACGCCGGATTCACTTCCGATCATCGGACATCATCCGATCGTGAAGTCCGTCTTGATCGCGTCGGGTCACGAGGGGTTGGGACTCACCAACTCGCTCGCAACTGCGCACCTGATCTGTTCAAGCTTGACGGGAACCGCACCGGAGATCGATCCGAGCCCGTACCTTCCCGAGCGATTTGCATCCTCCCTTCGGGAGTTGGCGACATGAACATGGTCACCATCACGATAAACGGTGTACCGCACAAAGTGTCAGCAGGATGCTCTGTTGCTGCTGCGATCCTCAACGCCGCCGAAATCCCATTCATGCGACAATCGATCACAGGCGAGCGTCGTTCCGCGCTTTGCGGGATGGGTACATGCCGCGAATGCGAAGTTCGAATCAACGGCGTTGCGATCGTTCGGTCTTGCATGACACGATGCGTCGATGGCATGAGGATCGAGACGGCATGACTTTCAAAGCGTCACATACGGACGTTCTCGTCATCGGCGGAGGGCCCGCGGGGATGTCCGCCGCGTTGCACGCGGCGCAGCGCGGTGCGCATGTTGTGATTGTTGACGAAAACCCGTCCATGGGCGGTCAAATCTGGCGCGGCGGTTCTTCACAAGAGTTCAAACGGTTGTTTGAACAAATCAGTCGACATTCGATCACGATCATGCGGTCCACCGGCGTCGAGCGGATCGACTGCAACGGTCGATTCAGGGCAGGATTGATCACTGATCACGGAGTGACACAAGTTGAGTCTGACCGCATCATCATGGCTTGCGGTGCTCGCGAGTTGTTCTTGCCGTTTGACGGCTGGACCACTCCGGGTGTGTTTGGACTCGGGGGACTGCAAGCATTGATCAAGGGAGGGTTTGATGTGTATGGGAAGCGGGTCGCACTTGTTGGATCCGGGCCCCTGATGCTTGCGGTCGCCGCGGTGGTGCGTGATGCGGGCGCTGTGCCCGTGGTTATGGTTGAGCAGGCAAAGCTGTCGGGAGTGGTCCGTGCACTTGGCGTTCTCACTCGAAATCCCACTCAATGGACTCGATTCGCTGAGTACGCAAGCGCACTGCACGGAGTGCCACGAAGATTCGGATGGCTCCCGTCCCGAGTCACCCGATCTCAGTCTCTGGAACTTGAAATCACTGACGGCAAGCGCCGCGAGTCGATCGAAACAGACTTGGTCGCATGCGGCTTTGGATTGATTCCGAATCTTCAGCTTGCCCGCACACTTGGATGCGAGATTCGTGGCGGTGTGATCGTCGATCGATATCAGAGAACATCCGTTGACGGCGTATATTGCTCCGGGGAGTCGTGCGGCATTGGCGGGGTCGACGCAGCGTTAGCCGAGGGAGCCATCGCGGCGATCCATGCGACGGACGGAGTCCCTCCCGACTCATTGATGGGCCAAAGAGATGGCGCTCGGTCGTTCGTGAGCAAACTGAACGCATGCTTCGCGCTTGACGCGAGAGTTCGTTCGATGGCGTCCGATGGTGCGATTCTGTGTCGATGCGAAGATGTTCGAATCGGATCCCTTCGATCAAGCGGGTCATGGCGTGAATTGAAACTGCGGCATCGATGCGGAATGGGTGTATGCCAGTCGCGTGTGTGCGGCCCCGCTGTTGAGGTCTTAACGGGGTGGGCGGTGCAGGACTATCGACCGCCCACAACCGCTGTCACCGTCTCCGAGTTGATTGAATTGTTGAGGGAACCTCAGTCATGATTTCAAGCACCATGGATCGCTCACACTGGCGCGGCGTAATGCCTGCGATCACCACTCCGTTTCGGCAAGATCTTTCCGTTGATCATGAGTTTCTGCGCCATCATGTGCGACTGTTGGTCTCACATGGAGTCACCGGTATCGTCACGCCGGGTTCTCTCGGTGAGGGCGGATCGCTTGAGCACGATGAAAAGATCGAGATCTGGAAATCCTGCATCCAAGTTTGCGGAGATGTCCCCGTCATCGCGGCGGTATCGGCGCTCTCGACGGCGCGCGCCGTCAAGATCGCGCAAGATGCCGCCGCAACCGGTTGCAAAGGCTTGATGGTGTTGCCACCTTATGTGTATCGCGGGTCCAAAAGAGAGATGCTCGAGTATTTCCGAACCGTCTTTGAATCCACATCACTCTCCTGCATGCTCTACAACAATCCGATCGCCTACGGAACGGACTTCATGCCGGAAGACATCGGCTACCTTGCCGCGCGTCATCCGAATCTGCACGCCGTGAAGGAGAGTTCGGCTGATGTTCGAAGGCTGACGGGAATCAGAGCCCTCTGCGGACAACGTATCGCCCTCTTTGTCGGCGTTGATGATCTGATTATGGAGGGGATTGCGGCGGGTGCAGAGGGATGGATCGCGGGTCTTGTGAATGCGCTTCCCGCGGAGTCGATGAAATTGTTTCGGTGCTGTATCGAGGGTCGACCGGAGGAGGTTCAGTCGCTGTACGAGTGGTTCTTGCCACTTCTTCGCATGGATACAACGTATGACTTCGTCCAATTGATCAAACTTGTGCAACGAGAGCTGGGTGTCGTCGGCCAAGGCGGCGCGATCACAAGGCCTCCAAGACTGCTTCCCGCTGATGCCGAACTCAACAGTGCTCTTGGTGCGATTCGATCCGCCTTGGACAATCGACCGAATCTCTAGAGCACCGAGACATTCAACCCGACATGGTCGATGCGCATGTCGTACAGACGTCCGGATGCTTGTGAAGGCGATGTTTCGAGTTTGGCGCGCAGTTTGGCGGCATGCGATTCGCTTTTGGCGATGAAAAATGCAAATCCGCCGCCACCTGCTCCAAGAAGAGTGCCGCCACTCAGATGCGGTTTCGCAAATTCAAACAACTGTTCTATGCGATGATCGCTCGATCCAGGATCGATGCGCTTCTTCAGTGACCAATACTCGCCAAGGAGATGACCAACACGATCTGTATCGCATTTCGCCATGGCGTCGGCCATGTCCGCAGCACCCGATCGCAATCGATCGATGATGCCGCGAATCCCCTCACGACGAGCGAGATAGTCGCCGACGACCGTCCGCAGAATGTTCTTCGCGAGTCGGGTGCGTCCCGTGTAGTACAGCACACACCGATTGGAGCCTTCGGAGTTCGTCAGCGCGTTGGACTGCGGAATCGCAGATATCTCAGGGATTTGAAAGTCTCCCGGCCGGGTTCGCAGAAGCTTGACTCCCGGAACAATCCCTCCGACTTGATCCTGCCATCCGCCGCCCGTGCTCATCCGCTGCTCCAACGCGCTCGTGAGTTCGATCACTCTCGCGGCAGTCGGACTTTCGCTGGAGCATCGTAACAACGCCGCGATCAAGACCGCCCCCAGGATAGAGCTTGCGCCCATCCCCGAACCTTTCGGGAGTGCTGAAAAGACCGTGACATCGACGCCGCCGCCGTGATCGGCGAGATGCTTGCGAATTGAAACACCTTCCGGCGGCATGAATCCTGTAAGTTCGAGCGCAGCCTTCGGCAAGGTCGACCAATCGAGAAGCGCGCGATCTCCTCTCAAATCACTCGTGGAACGAATCACGATCGTGCCGCCCAGGTCGATGCTGTTCAGTCGAACGAAAGGTTCAGGAATTCGTCGACATATCGCCTGAAGCGGATACTGACCGTTCAGAGCCGCAGCCGCGTTCACGACATGACCACCTAGATCCGTGCATATCGGTGGAGTATCTGACCAACCGCCGAACAAATCGATGCGGGCCGGACTGGTCGCCCACACGATTCGTTCGAGCTCAACCGGAGATTTCTTCGCCAAGATCGGAAGTCTGACGCCCTTGTCCACCGAACTGCGTACCGCTTCGAAAGCGGCATTCGAAAGTTTGTCCGATCCGGGTTGTGAAGATCCGGATCGATTGCTGAGCAGCGATGCCGCGAAGAATGCGCGAGCCTTCATCGTTGACGGCGCGAGGGAACCGAATCTGATCAGCCTGCGACTGATCGAGTGAGCTGTTCCGGTGATTCGCGCGTCTTCGATGAATCGAGCGGCGGTCATCCAGCAAGACCCCTCGAGATACCGGCCCGGGGATTCGATTCGTGCAAGTCGAGCCGCCTCCACTCGTTGTGCAAGCAGTCGCTCATGATTGACTCGCGGAATGATCGATGCCAGTGACTCGCCGCTGAATTGACGGGGGTCCGTTCCTTTGATCAACTGTCGTACGCGTGCGTAAGACTCATTGATCGAACCGACGAGCCAGACGGCAAGCGTCCATGCGCTCTCCGGGTTCTTTCTGAACTTCCGATTGAGAAACGTTCCGCCGCTCGAAAGAGCGGTTTTGCAATCATCTCGATCCCCGAACGCGATACAGCACCATTCTGAATCATCGATCGGAAGCGCTACGAGTCCGAGCCCTCTCGGCAGTTCGATGCGCTGAGTCAACTCCGCCGGGATACCGACGAGAACATTGCGACCTGAGAGACTCGCGGATCTCGACAATGTGGATGCGTCGATCACGCAACTCGTGCGTCCGAGATCGGATCTTGCGATCGTGGAGTCCAAGATCACTCGGCCTGTTGGTTTCGAATCCAAGAATGAGGATTCAAGTTTGTCGAGCAATTCAGCGGTTGTTCCCACGTGGCTGAAGCGGATCGTGTCTCCGCTCACGGTGGAAACTTTCAACTTCGGAAGACGATCTCGAAATGACCGAAGTGCGGTTCGGTGCGCTTGATCCATCCCGAGCGAGTTCGTGTAATCGCGGGTTGAGCTCTTGCCTGCAACTGCGATCATCACGTGCTCATACAGGTCAAATGGACGATCGCCTCGTTTCGCAATGTCCTCAACGGAAGAATTGCATGCGCGCATGATCGCGGACATCGCTCGTGGTGAAAAGCTGAGGACGCCTGTATCGATCGCTACCGTCCCGTCCTTCGCAACAGCACCTGCGTTGCGAGCTTCAAGAAGGCTTGGCTTCTGGAGGAAGTCGCGAACCGATCCGTTCGAATCCATGACATACACGCCATGCCTACTGCCGACTTCCGCCTTCGCGCGACAGGTCACGCCGATCACGTCCGCACCGAGGAGATTCGAACATCCCAGATTCAGGTACAAATCGCCCGCGGCAATCACCACGCGTCCTGAGTCACCGACTCGGACCTTTGAAAAGTCGCTCACGATCAAATCGAAAAGCGACACGCGTTCCCCCCGATCATCCAGGCGCGGCAGCGGTAGAAACAACTTTCCTTGCGGCGCGTACGCGGGCAGTCGTCGGGAGTCTCCGCCTGAATGCAAGATCAGGATTCGTTTGTTTCGGAGCAAGTCGGCTGTCGATGTGCGAGCTTGGTCGGCAAGTGTTCGAAGTGCATGGACGGTCGCCAGACCTGATCCGACGCGAATGCCGCCGGGATCTGAGATCACATGAAATCGGGCATTCGGCAGAGAACCGTTGCCGCGGCGAATGCGAATCTGAGCGCGATATCCGCAGGCTTGCACTTCGTGCGATGCAGTGATCACGACATCGGTGAAGGGGTAGGTTCCGCGCAATCAAGGCTCCCTCGTGCGGTGTCGTCTTGCGAAATCGATAGCGACGGCAAACAAGATGATGTGGCCGACGATCATCTCCTGCACGAAATTCGGCCATCCGATGGACGTGCAACGATTGCGGAGATAAGCCATCATCACGGCTCCGCAGACAGCGCCGAACACTGAACCGCGTCCACCGGAGAGTGATGCGCCTCCGATGACCGCCGCGGCGACCGCATCCAGTTCCAATCCGATGGCGATGGTCGGATCGCCAACCGTCAATCTTCCAAATTGCAGGATTCCTGCGATGCCGACGAGAAAGCCGCTCAATGCATACACCTGAATTCTCGTGCGATTCAGCGGGATTCCTGCGAATCTTGCAGCGAGTTCGTTTGAACCCAATGCCGTCATTCGACGTCCCCACACCGAGTGCTGCAACAGCAATCGAGTGGCGACTGCGATCGCCGCGGCGAGCCAAACGGCAGGAGCGACCAGCATCCAGGAAGCGGTGGGTGTGGGCTGAACGAAGGAGTCCAGGCCACGTGTCGGTGCGGTGATCACCCGACTGTCCGCAAGCCATTTGGACAGACCCCTGAAGAAGCCGAGTGTGCCTAGCGTGACGATAAATGCTGGTAAACGAAGCAGTGATACCAGTGTGCCGTTGTACAGGCCGCAACATGTTCCCGTGAGGCACGAGGCGGCCACAACCGCGGGGAGCGGCCATCCTGCGCGAGATGTCATTGCGGCGACGACTGACGACAGTGCAAGAATTGATCCGACACTGAGATCGATCGCGCCGGACATGATCACCATTGTCATGCTGATGCCGAGGATCGCCACAATGACCGATTGAACCGCTACGGTTCGAAGATCCGCGATGCTCGGCAACGCTCCGCCTTGAAGAGCGACAAACAGCAAAAACACCATCGCGAGTCCGACAAACGGACCCGCCGTATTCAAGGCATGAAAAGTCCTTTGGCGTAAGTCATGCATGCGCGAACGTCACTTTATTTCAAGCAGTGTGTCAAGATCAGGTGCGATGAGAGACTTCATCGCCGGTTCGTCGATGTTTGCCGGAGTAACGACCGCAACGCCGGTGTCGATGCGTGAATCTTGTTGTTTGCCGCGAATGTGATTGATCAATGTGGTTACTCCGAGTTCGCCCATCCGGATCGGATTCTGCAAGACCAATCCGTCAATCTCATTCTTTCGCAGCGCTTCGACAGCCGCATCGCTTGCGTCGAACCCGACAAAACGGACCTTGCCGTTCAAAGACTTGCTGCGCAGCGCGAGGAGCATTCCAAAGGTAGATGACTCATTGGGGCAGAACACGCCATCGATGTCCGCATGCTTTGTGAGCAGATTCTCGGCTGACTCTTGCGCCGTGGCTCTCGTCGCACCCGCGAATTGTCCCGGATCGATCACGCTGATTGACTCGAAAGATCGAATCGCCTCTAAAAATCCTTCCTCTCTTTCAGTTGTGCTCGCGGAGCCCTCCATGTAGCGAAGCAGCAGAACCTTGCCTTTGCCGGCAAGTCTTTCGCCGAGCAACTTCCCGCCCATTCGTCCACCCTCGCGATTATCGGTTGCGACGAAGCTGACAAAATCCGTTCCAGGTACGCCTTGAATACCTGAATCGATGATCACGACAGGGATCCCTGCTTCGCGCGCTTGACGAACAGGGCCCACGAGAGCGACGTTGTCGAGCGGTGCAAGGACGATGCCGTCGTACTTGGAACTCACGAGATTTTGCAGAAGTGAGATCTGTTGATCACGATCGTCTTCCCGTTCCGGGCCTCGGAATGTCAATGAGATTGATGCGTCTGCTTGAGCGGCACGGAGTGCGCCGGCGTGAACGGACTTCCAGTAGTCGTGCGATGTTCCCTTTGGAACTACCGCGATGCGCAGAGTCGCATTCGCTTTGGAGTCGGGCTTTGAATCTTCCTTTGAGCAAGCTGCCACAAACATGGAAAATGCCGCGACGATCAGGATCGAGAAGGGTCTTTGCATGCGTGTTCTCCGTTTCACAGTTTACCACAATCCGAGCCGTTTTGAGTCGTACCATTCACGGCACCGCGATCATCCCGCTTATGAGACTCTTCGCCCAAACATTGGAACTGAAAGACGATCCCGCGCTCATCGCGGAGTATCGGAAGCAACATCGAGCGGTTTGGCCTGAGGTGGCAGGTGCGCTTCGTTCGATCGGCATTCGATCCATGCGCATCTTTCTGCAGGGTAATCGGCTGTTCATGATCTTCGAAGCGGACGATTCATTTGATCCGAGCCGAGATTTCCAGAGCTACACCCAAACGGCGCGATGTCGCGAGTGGGATGAGCTCATGCGGACATTTCAGCAACAGGTTCCCGGCGCTCGTGAAGGCGAGTGGTGGACCCCGATGGAGGAAGTGTTCGATCTTTCCTGGTGTCGAGATCAGGGAGGCGTCTGAAATGGTCGGACGAGGATTCACGTTGATTGAGTTATTGGTCGTCATCGCGGTGATCTCCGTACTGATCGCGATTCTTCTTCCGGCACTGGGACAAGCGCGTAAGACGGCTCGAACAACGGCGTGCGCAGCCACGCAACGCTCGATCGGTCAGGGTTTCGTCTTCTATCAAAACGACCACAAAGAACGCATCATTCCGTCGTACAACATGAGCGGCACGGATACTTCGGAGCCGCTCGATGGGTGGGCTCCGATTCTGGATCGTGATGGATACATGATCTCCGGGCGATCGACCAAGGGCGGCGCATTCGTTTGCCCTGATACCGTCGACATCGAAGGCTTGATCGATGGACAGACCGGCACAAACACCGACAATCCCAAGGGATGGATGGATTGGCCGAACATACGAACCGGAACCAGAAACATCGCCACCATCATTCCCGATCGTGGATTCGAGAAGATTCTGCGAGTGTCGTACTGGATCAACGCTTTGAATCCTATCGGCGGATCCACGGCGGTTGAGCAGGATGTCTTTTACACTTCTTCGGTCGGCTACGGACCGGGTTCCAACGGTCTTTTCCTCGTGCAGACCCGAGCAACAGCGTTCGTCCGACCGTATCAACTGATCACAACCGCAGACGGCGTTTATGCCGGGCGGCATCGCGACAATCGCATCAACACGCCGAATTCCCGGATCGGATATCGGCATCCTGGAACCGGTGGCGGTGCGGTGAATGCCGCCTTCGCTGACGGTCACGTCGAGATCATCAATGCACAGAACTTTCCCCGCGGCCTGGGCGGCTCCAACACGCTTGAGCAGGTGCGGAGGGAAAACCTGAATGGCAAACCGACGATTTACGCGAACCCTGAGAAGACACTCGGTGTTCCTTGACTCCGAATCCAAGAGACTACTCTTCGATCAGCGACAATTGCAGAGAGGATGTTCGAGGTGAATTCAAAACATGTTCTCAGTCTCGGTCTTGTCGCGGCTTTTCTCGCCGCGGCAGGCTTGCTGTGGTTCATCCGATTCAGCTCTCGCATGAATGCGCCATCCGGCGCTCCGCCCGAAATGCAGATGGCAATACAATCCGCGCGGGTATCAGCTACGGAATGGACACCAATGGCAGACCTCGTGGGAACTGTCGTTCCATACCGTGCGGTCGCGCTCAGTAATGAAGTCGAGGGGCGCGTTATCCTCGTCAATTTCGATACAGGTGCAATCGTCGAGCCAGATCAGATTCTGCTCGAGTTGGACGCTTCGACCGAACTCGCCGATCTGTCATCGGCTCAGGCCGGTCTCGTCGTCGCGCAAGCTGCCGCACGGGTCGCTGATGCCGACGTCGAAATGTGGGAATCGAATCTGCGACGCATCGAACCCGCGGTGGCTGCTCGAGCGGCCCCGGCGGCGGATCTCGACCAGGCACGTTCCCAACTGACATCCGCACGAGCTCGAGTGGATAGCGCCAAGGCGCTGATTCGCCAAGCCGAGTCGCGCATTGAACAAGCCGAGGTCGCAGCGTCGAAGAAAGTCATTCGAGCTCCGTTCAAAGCTCGTGCCGGAATCCGTGCTATTCACGAAGGGCAATACCTTGCACAAGGCACGCGCATCGTTGATTTGCAGGGGGTGACGGATCGTATCTTCTTGGATTTCGCAATACCGCAGGAGTACGCACAACGCGTCAAGCCCGGAGATGTTGTCGTCGCGCGTTCAGCAATGCTCGGGTCTGAAGCCGCGCGTATCGAGGTTGTAGGTATTGATGCCGTCGTGAATCCGGATACGCGAAATGTGCGCATCCGCGCGGTCGTCGATAATCCTGACGACAGATTGAAGCCGGGCATGTTCGTAGACATCAGCGTGGCCTCGGGACCGACCGAGCGCGTTTTGACTATCCCATCCACCGCCGTTCGGCGCGCGGCATACGGAGACCATGTGTTCGTGATCGCTCCGGATGATAAAGGTGTACTGAGAGCCGGACAGAGGTTCGTTACCCTCGGTGCGTCGTTAGGGGATTCGGTGATCGTCCTGAAGGGGATCTCCGAAGCCGACACCGTCGCCACGGACGGAAGTTTCAAACTTTTTGAAGGTGTACGCATCGCAGCGCCCGAAGCCGCGGCGAAGTGATGGGCTTTCAATGTAAAGGCGCCGAGATGTCACCTGATATCAGCAAACCGTCATTCACCGATCTCTTCATCAAGAGTCCGGTGATCGCACTGGTGGTCAACTTGATCATCGTGGTGATCGGTTGGCGATGCGTGTCATCGTTGGCCGTTCGCCAGTATCCGCGCATCGAGTCTGGATCCGTCATTATCCGAACGATGTATGTCGGCGCCTCCGCCGAAACAATTCGGGGCTTCGTGACTACGCCGATTGAGAGAGCCGTCT
>JBKDPX010000017.1:0-15780 GCA_046342165.1 Phycisphaerales bacterium
CTCGAGTGGCCGATCGATCTCATGATCGCGGTCGTCTGGCTCGGATTCTTCGGCGTCAACTTCTTCATGACGCTGATCAATCGCCGCGAGCGTCACATGTACGTCGCGCTGTGGTTCTACATCGCGACGATCGTCACCGTCACGATTCTTCATGTCTTCAACAACCTGTGGATTCCCGCCGCGTTTGTCGAACTTGTCAAGCACGGCCGATTTCCTTCACCCGAAAACGCGCTGAAGTCCTACACCATCTATGCGGGCGTTCAAGACGCCTTCATGCAATGGTGGTACGGCCACAATGCCGTCGCGTTCTTCCTCACGACGCCCTTCCTCGGCATGATGTACTACTTCCTGCCCAAAGCCGCGGAACGCCCGGTCTATTCCTACAGACTCTCGATCGTGCACTTCTGGAGTCTGGTCTTCATGTACATCTGGGCCGGACCGCACCACTTGCATTACACCGCGCTTCCGCAGTGGGCGAGCAGTCTGGGGATGCTCTTTTCGGTCATGCTGTGGATGCCCAGCTGGGGCGGCATGATCAACGGACTCCTCACGCTTCGCGGCGCCTGGAACAAGGTCGCACAAGATCCGATTCTCAAGTTCTTCGTCGTCGGCATCACCTTCTACGGCATGGCCACATTCGAAGGACCGATGCTCAGCATCAAAACGGTCAACGCACTCAGCCATTACACGGACTGGACTATCGCACACGTGCACAGCGGCGCACTCGGCTGGAACGGATTCATGGCCTTCGGCATGTTGTACTGGCTTGCCCCGCGGCTGTTCCAGACCGAACTCTGGAGCCGAAAGCTGATGGAGTGGCATTTCTGGATCGGCACTGTCGGCATCGTGCTGTACATCCTTGCGATTTACACAGCCGGCATCACGCAGGGCCTGATGTGGCGCATGTTCGATGACACCGGAAGCCTGGTGTACAAAGACTTCAACGAAACCGTCGTGAAGCTGATGCCGCTCTACTGGATTCGCGTCATCGGCGGAACGCTGTATCTGCTGGGCGCGATTTTCGCCGGCATCAACCTCTTCATGACATGGAGAGCACGTCCAGGGACCTACGCACCCGTGGAGATCATCGCACCGAAACTCACCTCAAGCTACACCGACCCGGCTGTCCCGGGTTCACGCCTCGACGCCAACACCCAGTTCGGACATCGAGGTGATGTGTTCTTGCAGGGTTGGTGGCACCGGGTTTGGGAGCGTCGCCCCGTCAAGTTCACCATCATGGTGTTCGTCGCGATCGCGGTCGCATCGCTCTTTGAGATCATCCCGACATTCCTGATTCGCAGCAATGTACCGACGATCGCGAGCGTTCAGCCCTATACACCGCTCGAGCTTTACGGCCGCGACATCTATGTCGCCGAGGGCTGTTACAACTGTCACTCTCAAATGATCCGTCCGCTGTGGCATGAGACCGAGCGATACCGCGAGTACAGCAAACCGGGCGAGTTCGTGTACGACCACCCGTTCCAATGGGGCAGTCGTCGAATCGGTCCCGATCTCGCGCGTGAGGGTGGGAAGCAGAGCCACGACTGGCATGTGCGCCATCTCGAAGATCCTCGCCAACTCGTCGGCGGATCAATCATGCCGTCCTACGCGCATCTTCTGGATCAACCCATCGACTTCAACGGCATCCAAGCGCGGGTTGATGCGATGGCGATGCTCGGCGTCCCGTATGGCGACATGATCCGCGACAACAACGCCGTTCTCGCGGCGAAGCTCCAAGCCGAAACACTCGCCAAAGAACTGGTGATGCAAGGTGGTTATCCGGAGCTGCAAGACAAAAAGATGATCGCGCTCGTGGCGTATCTGCAACGTCTCGGCACCGACATCAGCAAGCCCGCACCGGCGACCACCGGCGCTTCCGCGGAACAGGAGTGACCATGAGCCTCACCGACATCATGAGTTCCATGAATCTCGCGACTTATCCGATCATCGCGTTGATCATCTTCACGAGCATCTTCATCGGTGTCATCATCACAGTGATTCGCGGCGGCCAATCCGCAGAGGACAATGCGCTGCTGCCGTTCAGCGATGAATCCGAATCCCGTCACTCCACAGGAAAGAACTGAACATGAACACTCACGACGATCGACATGACGCGGCCCGGATTCTCGACCACGAATACGACGGAATCCGCGAGTTCGATAACCCGACGCCCGGCTGGTGGCACGCTATCTTCTTCGCAAGCGTGATCTTCTCCGCCGTGTATTACTTCTTTTACACCTTCTCACCGCTCGCCGAATCTCCGGAACAGGTGTGGAAGGAGCGGGAAGTCGCGAAGTTCAAGAAACTCTTCGGCGCATACGGCGAACTCAAGCCCGATGAGAGCACGATCCTCAAAATGAAATCCGATCAGAACATGATGAAGGTCGCGGCCGGCCTGTTCGGACAAAACTGCGCGACATGCCACGGCACCGACGGCGGCGGGATCAATGGTTTCAATCTCACGGACGACAAGTACAAGAATATCGCCAATCTCGAAGACATCGCGAAGGTCATCGCCGAAGGACGAAACAGCGGCGCCATGCCCGCCTGGGGAAACCGCCTCAGCATGAACGAGCAGGTGATCCTCACCTCCTTCGTCGCATCGCTTCGCGGAACGCAACCCTCAAATCCGAAATCGGCGGATCCCCTGGAAAAGCCGATCGCTCCGTGGCCTGATCGCATGAACTGATCCTGCGTCGCACTCGACTCCTCACATGAGTTCCCAAGCGCACCACAACGCGACAATGCGGGAGCAGGGCAACCTCTCCACGCTCAACGACGACGGAACGAGACGCTGGCTGAAGCCTCGTCCGTCCGAAGGCGCCATCGTGCGACGTCGGCGCGCACTCGCGTACCTGTTGATCTCGATCTTCGCCGCGATTCCGTGGCTGCGCATCAACGACAAGCCGATCCTGCTTCTGAACATCACCGCCCGCGAATTCACGGTGTTCGGCTTCACCTACCTCGCAACCGACACGTTGCTTCTGGCGTTCGTGCTTGTCACGATCTTCCTGTCCGTCTTCGCGATCACGGCCGTCTTCGGCCGTTTGTGGTGTGGCTGGGCATGTCCGCAAACCGTGTATCTCGAATTCGTTTTCCGCCCGCTTGAGCGCTTCTTCGAGGGCAAGCCGGGCAAATCAACATCCACGATCTTCACGCGCTTGGGCATCGCCGGTCCGGCGAAGTTCCTCACTTACGCGGTGCTCAGTTTCTTCCTTGCCAACATCTTTCTCTCATACTTCGTCGGCACCGACAATCTCATCCTGTGGGTCACTCGTCCGCCCTTCGAGCACCCCGTCGGATTCACGCTGGTGGTCTTCGTGACCGCGATGATGCTCTTTGATTTCGGGTTCTTCCGTGAGCAACTCTGCATCGTCGCCTGTCCCTACGGCCGCTTTCAAAGCGTCTTACTCGATCGAGATTCTCTGATCGTGGGATACGACCCCGCGCGAGGCGAACCCCGCCGCGCCGGCAAATCAGTCGCACTCCCTCTCCTTCAGACGGAACGAGCATCTGGAGATTGCATCGAGTGTTCCATGTGTGTGACCACCTGCCCCACGGGAATCGATATCCGCAACGGGCTCCAACTGGAGTGCATCCATTGCGCGCAATGCGTCGATGCATGCGACTCCGTGATGCACAAAATCGGCAAGCCGCGCGGTCTCATTCGCTACGGTTCGCAAAATGAGTTCAGCGGTCAACGCAAGTCACTCATGCGACCGCGCCTTGCTTGGTACGGCCTTGTGCTCGGCGTGCTGATCGGAATGACATCCTGGTGGATCGTTTCACGAGAATCCGCCGATGTCCTGCTGCTGAATCAGACCGGCCTCACGTTTACTCGCGAACAAGACGGCAGTATCACGAACCATCGCCGCATCAAGATCACGAACCGTGCGGAACTCCCGCTGGCATTCTCCGTCACCTGTTCGGATCCGACTGTCGCCGTTCGGCCCGTTCTCGATCCATTCGTCGAGGCGCGCAAAGGTATCGCATTGCCGATTCTGATCAACGCCCCGGCCTCCATCTTCGAGCGCGGCAAGGCACGCATCATACTTGTGATCTCCTCGACACAGATCGACTTCAAGCACGAACTTCATGTGACGCTTCAAGGCCCCGGCGACACTCGAACGCCACAAGGAACAACCCCATGAAAATCCCGTCGAAAGTCATCTGGCCCGGAATGGTGTTCCTGCTCATCGGGGCGAACATCTGCATCGTCGGAGTGACGGTCATTGCGGCAAACACCGAAAAGTCGTTCGCATTCACCGAACCCGATTACTACGCATCCGCCGTCAAATGGGATGAAACCGCGCGCGCAATCGAAGCAAGCAGGAATTCAGGTTGGACCGTCGATACACACGTGACATCAGCGCATACGCGTTTGTGTGTGAAGGATGAAAACAACGCTCCTGTGACAAACGCCCGCGTGATGGTCGAATACTTCTCGCTTCTTGATCCCTCCGATCGCTCGCAGTTCGAATCGAACACGGATCACAACGGTCAGTTCACGATCGGCGGTCCTTTTCAAAACGGTGCTCACGAGTTTCGCATCCGCATCAACACACCCGAATTGAACTTCGTTCGTTCGATTCGCGCATCCAACGGAGAATAAAGCCTTGACCGGCATGCTCATCTCCGTGTTGCTCGCCTCCCTGCTCGGCAGCACCCATTGCGCCGGCATGTGCGGCGCATTCGTTATGCTCGCCATGCACGATCCCGCGGCCAAGCCGATCTCGACCGGCGTGCTCCAAAGTTGCTACCACCTCGGTCGACTGTCCACGTACACCGCACTCGGCGCAATCGCCGGAATCATCGGACGAACACTCGATTTCAGCGGCGAACAGGCAGGAATCTTCCGCGCCGCCGCCATCATCTCCGCGGTGTTGCTCGTCTTCGTCGGCGCGGGCATGCTGCTCAAGGCTACCGGCGTGCAGACACCGTCCGTTCCCGTTCCGCCCGTGTGGCGCCGATTCATCGAAGCCCGTTACGCAAACGCACTCGCTTTGCCCCCACTTATGCGCGCGGGCGCCATCGGCATGCTCACGACATTACTCCCCTGCGGATGGCTCTATACCTATGTCATCACCGCGGCGGGATCAGGCGACCCCGTCAACGGCGCACTGATCATGTTCGTCTTCTGGCTCGGCACGCTCCCGATGCTTGCCGCCGCGGCCTTCAGCATCCGTCGCGTCACGACGTGGCTCGGCCCGAAAGCCCCGATCGCGACAGCGGTTCTGATGATCTTCGTCGGCTCGCTCACCGCCGCCGCGCGACTTGCGACTGACCCTCCCGCACCCGACGACACCGATTCACACCCGGCGCTCTGCGCCCCCATCGCGACACAGGACTCCACACCATGACGCTCAGCGCGACTTTGGAACAACCCGCGACTGAACTTCTCTGTTCGCATTGCGGTCAAACCGCCGTCGGCTGCGAGGTTCGCGAAGACCTCGTCTTTTGCTGCCACGGCTGCGAGACCGCATACGGCATCATTCACTCGAGCGGACTCGCGGACTACTACAAGATCAGAGGCGAGCAAGAGGGCGTCAAAGGCCTCGCATTCAACGCGCGGTACGAGGAGTTCGACGATGATGTCTTCCGCGCGATGTACATCAAGCCGCTTCAAGGCGGTCTGCTCTCAGTCGATCTCTTTCTCGAAGGCGTCCATTGCGCCGCGTGCATCTGGCTCATCGAGAGACTTCCTCGAATGATCGACGGCGTCGTCAATTCCCGCCTCGACTTCGGACGCTCAATCGTGAACGTCACTTGGGATCCAACCCGCGTCGGACTTTCCGCAATCGGTTGTGCACTCGCGGCACTCGGCTATCGACCGCACCCCGCTCGTGACGACCGATCACGCGAGGCGCGTCGACTCGAAGATCGTCGACGACTTCAACACGTCGCCATCGCCGGCGCCTGTGCGGGAAACGCCATGCTCCTCGCACTCGCCCTCTACAGCGGAGTCTTTGACTCCATGGAAGCGGAGTTCAAAACTCTCTTCCGATGGCTGAGTCTCGGCGTGACCTCCGTTTCACTCGCCTGGCCCGGCCGTGTCTTCTTCTCGTCCGCCTTCCGTGCGCTCAAAGCTCGCGCCGTCAGTTTGGACCTTCCCATCGCCATCGGCCTGCTCGCAGGCTGGATCTGGGGTATTCACAACACCATCCGCGGGATCGGAGAGGTCTACTTCGACTCGCTCAGCGTCCTCGTGTTCGCTCTGCTCGTGGGTCGATGGATTCAACTTCGACAAACACGACGCGCCACCGATGCGCTCGAACTGGTGTCGTCATTCACACCGTCCCGCGCCAGACTCGTCGAAAGAGATCGCTCTCGCTTCGTTCCGGTTGAAGCACTCAAGCCTGAACAGATGATCGAAATCGCACCCGGGGAGACCATCCCCGCAGATGGCGTCATCGAACATGGTGCGACAACCATCGATCAATCGATGCTGACAGGTGAATCCAAGCCCGTCGCGGTCGGAACTTCGCATCGTGTTTGCGCCGGCACGATCAACATGTCCTCCACGATTCGTGTCCGCGTCTCGACGATCGGCGAAATGACTCGCATGGGTCGACTGCTCGCATCCGTCGCTGAATGTTCACGCCAAAAGCCTCGAACCGTCCAACTCGCGGACAAGGTCTCCGGAGTCTTCGCGATCGCGATGATCTTCCTCAGCGTCCTGACGGCCCTCGTGTGGATCAACCTCGGATCCTGGCATCAAGCCGCCGAATACGCCGTCGCGCTCTTGATCGTCACCTGCCCTTGCGCACTTGGCCTCGCCACTCCGTTGACATTCACCGCCGCGCTCGGCAAAGCCGCTCGTATCGGCATGCTCATCAAAGGCGGAGATGTGATCGAGAGAATGACGCGGCGCCACACCCAAAAGACGATCTTCCTCGACAAGACCGGCACACTTACCAAGGGCCGCTTCCGCATCATTCAATGGTTCGGAGATGAAGCGGCGGGCACGCTCGCCGCCGCGGCGGAACGCGAATGTCACCATCCCGTCGCCGATGCACTCCGAGAGCGCTTCACGGAATCCGCTTCTCTTCAGGTTCACGATTTCACGCTTATCGCAGGCTCGGGAGTTCGCGCACATGTGAATGGTCTGCTGATCGAGGTCGGTAAGCCCGCGTTCATCCGAGAACTTGCGAACGATCCCCAGAATCTCCTGTCCCAACTCGACGAATCATCCTGCTCCACACACATCGCGATCGCCGTCGACAGCGAGATTCGAGCGGTCGCGGCTTTGGACGATCAACTTCGAGAAGATTCCGAGCAAGCGGTCCGACACTTGATTGACACCGGTTGGAATGTCCGCATCCTCTCCGGAGATTCGTACGCCGCCGCACTGAATGTCGGACGAACGCTCGGTCTCCGCGACGAACAGATCATCGCCGAAGCGACTCCTGAGCAAAAACTCGAAGTTATCAAATCATCACAACTTCATTCAGTGACCGTCATGGTCGGAGATGGCGTCAACGATGCGGCAGCCCTCGCAGCCTCCGATGTCGGCATCGCGGTCCACGGAGGCGCCGAAGCCAGCCTCGCGGCCGCTGACATGTATCTTTCCAAGCCCGGCATCGCTTCCGTGACTCAGTTGATCGACGGATGCGCGCGCACAATGACAGTGATTCATCGAAATCTGATCGTGTCCATCCTCTACAACGCCGGCGCCGCCGTCCTTGCGATCACCGGGTTCATTCACCCCATCGTCGCGGCGGTGCTGATGCCCGTCAGTTCTCTCACCGTCATCTTCCTCGCGTTCAAATCGCGCTCGTTCGGAGTCCGCTCATGAGTGTGATCTATATCGTCCTCCCGCTCGCATTCCTGCTCGCCGGTGTCGCGCTCGCGGCCTTCATGTGGATGGTCCGTGACGGCCAGCTTGATGATCTGGAGTCTCCGCAGATCCGGATGCTCTTCGATGATGCATCACCAAAGAACACTCAGTCGCCCACGGCAGACACCGATGTCGCGAAAAAGCGACAAACCTCATAATCGGCTCAGCTGATTGCCCGGATGCCGGAAAGCCGCTGCTGAAACGCCTTGTTTATCGGTACGACCTCCGAGTGCCACAGATGGCATCGACGTTGTTCTTTCTCCTATGCGTCCACACGCGCCGCATACACCGAAAGACACGGAGGAAGACCATGACACAGCAGGAATTCGAATCACGCATCGAGACACTTCGTCGCCAAATCGACACACTTCCTGCGGGCGCACGCCCTGCGCTGGAAGCGCTCGTCCGTGAAACCGTCGATCGACACAACCGCATGAACACCGCCTGCAAAACCTTGCAAACCGGAATCGATGATCTGCGATTGAGCCATACGTACTTGCGTTTCGATCTCGAAGCCACCCGCCGGGAGAACACAATGCTCCGTCGTCATCTCGCCGCTCGCAGCCGAGAGGAAGACAATCAGGGTGATGAGCCGTGGTCGGAAGGCGCGGACTGATCGCTCAGTCGCGGACCCACGCACTCTTTTTCGTGATGACACGGATGCCGCGCGATGCCAAAACCTCGTGCAACTGCGCGATGTGCATGGCGTCCCGCGTCTCGATCCGACACACCACTTGCACTCGAGAGATATCCGCGCCTCCGAACGCGCGCTCATGCGTCACTTGCTGAATGCTCGCGCCCGTTGATGCGATCGCATTGGTCAACTCGTTGAGTCCGCCGGGACGATCGGAAATCTCCACCGCGAATTGCGTCAGTCGCCCGTCCACCACAAGGCCGTAATCGATCACACGCCCCAACACCGCCGGATCGATGTTTCCGCCGCACAACACCAATACGACCGTCTTGCCCTTCAAATCCTTCAACTGCCCCGACACCAGCGCGGCAAGCGGTGTCGCTCCCGCCCCTTCCACAACCCCCTTTTGCAACTCCAAAAGTCGAAGAATCGCAAGGGAAATCGCCTCTTCCTCCACCTCCACCGTTCGATCCACGAACTGACGCGCAATCTCAAAAGCCCTCGGCCCGACGCGCGGCACCGCGAGTCCGTCCGCCAATGTCGGCGACATCTCAATCATCACCGGCGCGCCCGCTTTCATCGCCGCGGCGAAGCTTGCCGCTCGCGCGGGCTCCACGCCGATCAATTCCGCACCGGGTCTCATCGCCTTCAACACGATGCCCATCCCCGCGATCAATCCCGCGCCCCCCACCGGCACGATCACGGCGTCAACATCCGGCACTTGCTCCAACACTTCGAGAGCGACGGTGCCTTGACCGGCGATCACTTCCGATCCGTCGAATCCGTGGATGTACGACAACCCCTCACTTTCCACCAACTTATCCGCCGCGAGCTTCGCCTCGGCGATGTTCTCACCGCTCAACATGACATTTGCGCCAAGGGCGCGACAACGTCCCTGCTTGATCATCGGAGCGAACCGAGGCATCACCACGGTCGCCGGGATTCCCAACTTCCGGGCGTGATACGCGAGTGCCAATGCATGATTGCCGGCGCTCGCCGCGATCACTCCACGCTTTCTACGAGCCGCATCAAGTTGTTCGAGCGCGTTGCGCGCGCCGCGCTCCTTGAAACTGCCTGTCGGATGCATGTACTCCTGCTTGCACAAGATCCTGCAGCCGAAAAGCTCCGACAACACGGGAGACTCGATGCACGGTGTCATGGCAACGCCACTGCGGATCCGGTTCCGCGCATCCAGCACGTCCTGAAGCATTACATCCACTGAACCACCCCTGAGTAAATGGTTACATCCGTTGTCATTGTACACCTGAAACCCGTTTCGTTATGCTGTCTGCATGGCCACCGACATCGATGCGCTTGCTCACTCAGCCAGGAACATCGCGAACCGCACCGCTCTTCACGACTTGTGGAAAGCCGCGCTCTTGCTTGATGAATGGTTCTTCGTCGCTTCGGACGCCGGCGACGATGCCTGCCCCGTCGTCGGCATCTCAGACGGCAAGCCCCATCTCCTCGCGTTTACGGATGACCAACGCGCTTCGGAGTTCAGCGCAGCCCGTGCGCTCAAACGCGGCATCGCCGCGACACCCATCCTGTCCATGAGCGTCGAAGAAGCGGTTGCATATCTCTACGAACTGCGCGAACAAGTCGACGGAATCGTCGTGAACTCCGGCGAGTACGGTTTCTCCTCGCAACCCGCCGCGCTTTGCGATATGTGCAAACGATACCGAACCGCTTAGCCGAACCGACCGCCGATGTAATCAGCCGTCAACTTCTTGCCGGGATTCATGAACACCTTCTGCGTCGGTGCGAATTCGATCAAGTCGCCGAGATACATGAAAGCGGTGTAATCGGAGACACGCGCCGCCTGCTGCATGTTGTGCGTCACGACCAAAATCGTGACCGTTTTCTTCAACTCAAGCATCAACTCTTCGATGCGACTCGTGGCGATCGGATCAAGCGCACTCGTCGGCTCGTCGAACAGAATGATCTCCGGCGAACTCGCGAGCGAACGAGCGATGCACAATCTCTGCTGCTGCCCGCCTGACAGCCGATATGCGCCATCCTGCAGCCGATCCTTCGTCTCATCCCAAAGCGCCGCGCCGCGCAGAGCTTTCTCAACCTGCTCCTCGATCACCTTGCGATTCTTCTCGCCTCTCAATCGCAACCCGAACGCGACATTTTCAAAGATCGACTTCGGAAACGGATTCGGCTTTTGAAATACCATGCTGATTCGCATCCGCACCGCGATGGGGTCAACCGCCGGATCGACCAGATTGATGTTCTCCGGATGAAGCATGATCTTCCCGTCATACTTCGTGCCCGGGTACAGATCATGCATCCGATTGAAACAGCGCAAAAAAGTGCTCTTACCGCAACCGGAAGGTCCGATCAACGCCGTGATCTTGCGTTCGTAAATCGGCATCGAAATCGACTTGAGCGCATGAAACGCGCCGTAGTGAAAGTTCAGCGCGATCGATTCCGCCTTCACCGTCGGCGCCGCCTCGCGTTCACCCATGGGCGGCAATGCGATATCCGCGGACTTTGAATCCGGCTCCAAGCCTTGATCGGGAACTGTGATCGGTCCTGTCGTCAACACGCGCTCCATGAACTCACCACTGAATCCTCTTCCGCAAGCGATATCGTAGCGTGATCGCGACGGCGTTCATCGCAAGCGTCATCGTCAGCAAAACCACGCCCGTGGCCGCCGCGTTCTCTTTGAATTTCGAATCAGGACGCGACACCCAGTTAAACATCTGAATCGGCAACACCGTGAATCCCGAGTTGAGCCACGCCGTCGCCTGCACCCACGCCGACTCCGCTCCGCCCACCGGCGCTCCGCCGGCTGACACTCTGGATTGCGAGATCATCTCCACCACCGCGCGGCTTTCATCCGAGAACGGAGCCGGGGGCAGGAAGGCGATATAGGTCAACGCACCGATCGTGATCAAAGGAGCCGTCTCTCCGATCGCACGCGACAACGCGATGATCCCGCCCGTCAAGATGCCGCTCAACGAGTACGGCAGAATGTGAGACCACACCGTCTGCAGCTTCGTCGCTCCACACGCATACGAAGCCTCTCGAATCGCCTGTGGAATCGCGCGGATCGATTCTCGCGTTGCGACAATCACGATCGGCAGCACCAACAACCCGAGGGTGCAACCGGCCGTCAGCACGCTTCGACCAAGCCCCGAAATCCCGTCGTTCGGATCTCCCAGCCATCGCTCCCACTGATAGATGAGGACGCCGAGCGCCATCAATCCCCAGATGATCGACGGCACGCCGGCAAGGTTCGAGATATTCACCTCGATGATCGAGGTCAGCCGGTTCTTCCGGGCGTATTCCTCAAGGTACACGCCCGTCGCGATGCCCAGTGGAATCGCAAGCCCGGCTGTCACCATCATCACGAGCACCGTCCCCACCAACGCGGATTTGATGCCCGCCTCCGAAGCGCGACGAGACGGGAACGATGTCAGGAAATCCCAGTTCAGTCGCCCGTGCCCGTCGCGAATCAAATCCGAAACCAACACCAACAACACCCCGATCGAGCAGGTGACCAACACGGCGCCCAACACCGCGAACATCGCGTCGATGCGCTTGCGCCTTCTGATGTTGAGCGCCGGCTCCTCCATCAGTACGCCTCCTTGTAGCGCTTGCGAAGCTTGTGCCCCAGAATGTTGAACGCGAGCGTGATCACCACCAAAGTCAATCCCGCCGCGAAAATCGAGCGATAGCCGATGCTCTCATGCGGCAAATCTCCGCCGCTCACCGCGACGATGAACGCCGTCAAAGTCTGCGCGGGTTCCAACGGATTGAACGTGAACTGCGCCTGCATGCCGGCCGCGATCGCCACGATCATCGTCTCGCCAAGCGCGCGGGCGACCGCCAGGATGTACGCCGCCGTGATCCCGGAAAATGCCGCGGGATACACCACTTTCAGCGCCACTTGCACGCGAGTCGCGCCGATGGCGTACGCGCCTTCGCGCAAATGCCCCGGCACCGCCTTCATCGCATCCTCGCTCAGGGACGCAATATAAGGAATGATCATAACTCCCATCACCAGCCCCGCGCTCAACATGTTCGAGCCGGGCAGATCCCGAAAGATCCCCTCCGTCATCGGAATCGCATCCGCAATCCCGTTGAAAAGGTTCTGCAGCAAGGGACTCACGAAGGTGAGTGCGAAATAACCGAAAACGACCGTCGGAACGGCGGTCAACAATTCCAGCGCCGGCTTCAGCACCTCTCGCAACTTGTGCGGGCAATACTCGCTCAGCCAAATCGCCGCGATCGTCCCCACCGGAATCGCAACCGCCAGCGCGATCGCCGTCGTCATCAATGTCCCCGACACCAACGGCAAAATGCCGTACGCCGGCGGCTCGAAAGTCGGCGCCCATTCCCAACTGGTCAAAAACTCCTTGAACGACACATCCTTGAAGAACAGTGCTGACTCGTACAACAGTGTCGTCACGATCACCGCCGTGATCACGATCGAAAACGCCGCCGCACAGAACAACACGAGCTCCGCCACCTTGGAGCGAAGGATCGCCCGCCGACGGACTCTCTCCACCGCGTCGCGGCTTCGAACATCCATCCCCATGTTGGCGGCTGACCGCTCGTTCAGTTTCGGGCTCCTTGTTCCGGGCCGCATTGTAGAAGCAAACAACGCCCCGTTTCCGAGGCGTTGTTTGAGCTTTTCATGAACTGTTCGGTCACTTCTTGGGCTCGACCGGCTTCACCTCGTTGCTCAAGGGGCGCTTGAACAAATCGTCGACGTGCAACCCGACCTCTGAGTGGCCGCCGAAGCATGTTCCGGTCTCGCCCTTGTTCAGTCGAGCCAGCCCGGACTCATACGCGCCTGAAGGCAAGGGAATGTACTTCACTTCCTCCACAAGCCCTGACGCCTGTGTGAGATAGAACTCGACGAACGCCTTCACTTCCGGCTTATCGAGTGATTTCTTGCTGACGTAAATGAAGATGGGACGAGAGAGCGGCGCATAGGAGCCGTCCTTCACAGACTCATGCGACGGCGAGATCGCCTCGCCCTTGGGATTCACCACCGGAACAGCCTTCAGCTTGTCCTGGTTGTCCGCGAAATACGCATATCCGAAGTATCCCAACGCATTCTTATCCGTCGAAATGCCTTGCACCAGCGTGTTATCGTCTTCGCTCGCCGTGTAGTCCGTGCGGCTCGCCTTGCTCTTGCCGTTCACCGCTTCCGTGAAATAGTCGAATGTACCGGAGTCCTACCCCGCGCCGTACAACTTCAACGGCTGGTCAGGCCACGCCGGGTTCACCTGATTCCAGGACTTGATCTTGCCCTGCGCGTCCGGAGACCAAATCGACTTCAACTCCGCGACCGTGAACTGCTTCACCCATGTGTTCTTCGGGTTCACCATCACCGTCAACGCATCAAAGGCCACCGGCAACTCGATGTACTCGATCCCGTTCTTCTTCGCTTCCTCCATCTCCTTCGCTTGGATCGGACGCGATGCGTTCGAAATGTCGATTTCGCCGCGAACGAACTTCTTGAATCCACCGCCCGTCCCCGAGATACCCACCGTCACCCGCACATCTATGCCCGCGGCCTTCTGCGCCTTCGGAAACTCTTCCGCCACCGCCTCGGTGATCGGGAACACCGTACTCGATCCGTCCACGCGAATCTCCGTTTGGGCCGTCACCTTCGCGGCAACAACCAGACCGCAAACCGCAAACGCCTTCCAATTCGCCTGAATCGTCATGATTCGCTCCTCTTAGAATCCGTCTCTTCCGCCAGCCGACTCGCACGCCGAATCCGGCCGCCATTGTTCTAGCCCCTCCTCACCCCCAACACCCGCGCATATTTGTTAAGAAATCGACAAGATGATCCGCTGGTTCAACGCCATCAACCATGAAAACAAGGGTTTTCACCTAATAGCCTCGGGAAATGTGCGTCTTAACTGATCCTGAACAGATTCTTCTCAATCGCGGGGAACAATCCTGACATTCTCCGCACCGTGTGTTGAGAAACGGACCGAAATGTTGGTTTTACTTAGAAAGGGACCTGCGAACATGAACACACTCGCGATCCGATCGTCTGCTCTACTCCTCTGCTTTACCGGCGCCGCGGCATGCGCGCAAGATGCGGCGCGTGCCTATGAAGCCGAACTCGCCGCCGATGCCGCGTCGCGCACGAGCCTTGCGGGAGAAGGCGGCGGCGCCGGATATGAGAAAGGACGATTCTCAATTTACGACGGTTCGAAGACCAATCTTGTTTGGATCGCGGGCCACATTCAAACACGCTATGAAATGAACTTCCGCGATGAGGATTCCGTCGCGAACGACTCCGATGATTTCACACATGGCTTCAGCATTCGCCGAACCCGCCTTCGCGTCGGCGGCAGCGTCTGGGATAAAGCACTCACCTATCAGTTCCAACTCGACGGCGATCGCTCCACCGGTGATATCACGGTCATTGACGCTTATGGACAATACAAGTTTGAAAATGGCGTCGCCGTTCGTTGGGGACAGTTCAAGCTCCCCTTCCTGCGAGAAGAAACGATCAGCGACAACCTCCAACTCGCGGCGGAAACATCTGTCACACACAGCGTCTTCACGCAGGGCCGATCTCAAGGCGTTCAGGTTGAAAAAACCGGCGAGAACTGGCGCATCGTCGGCGCCTTCTCAGACGGCTTCCGGACATTGAATACGCCCTTCGATTCCCCGGCTGAGTCCGATTATGGCCTCACCGCGCGGTTCGACTGGATGTTTGCGGGCAAGGACTTCAAGCGCTTCGATGACTTCACCAGCTTCCGAAGCCAAGAGTTCGCGGGCGATGTCGGCCTCGCGGTTCACTATCAATCCGGAGGTGAAACCGGCGGCACACTCGACCGCAACTCGCTTTCCGCCACGCTCGATACCCAACTTGAAGGCAAAGGTTGGAACGCGTTTGTCGCCGCGATCTATCGCGATTCCGAAGATGACAGCGTCGTCGATCAACAACATCGTCAGGACTACGGAGTGGTGATCCAAGGCGGATTGTTTGTCTCGGATCAAACCGAGATCTTCGCCCGTGGCGACATCCTCTGGCAGGACTCGGACCGTCGCCCCGTCCCCACCGCCGACGATACCTTCCGAACGATCACGGGAGGCGTGAACTACTACATTTCTCCTGAAAGCCACGCCTTCAAGTTCACGGGTGAAGTCCAGTACTACCTTGATCCCGAATCCGATAGCGCTTTGGTCGGACGAAGCACCGCACTCGGCATCCTTCCGGATACCGAAGACGGCCAGTTCCACCTGCGTCTTCAGTTGCAGGTCATGTTCTAATCCATCACGCGTCTGATGCACGCTCCGGGGCGGCTGTTCGGCCGTCCCT
>JBKDPX010000018.1:0-18662 GCA_046342165.1 Phycisphaerales bacterium
GCGTTGCCGCACCTTTCGCGCGTGACGACCATTTCTCTGGGCCCCGCGTTGCCGCGAAGCTCAAGCGGCCTACCCGCCCCCGACAGCCGGACTCGCTGTGCCCGCCTTGTGAGCGAGCGGGGGCTTACATGGCCTTGCACGTGGTGGGGTTTGCCGTGCCTCCGACGTCACCATCGGAGCGGTGGGCTCTTACCCCGCCTTTTCACCCTTACCCGCGCCTTGAGAGCGCAGGCGGTTTATTTTCTGTGGCACTGTCCCTCGCCCGTCGCCGTTCGGGCGGGTGGGCGTTACCCACCACCGTGTCCATCGTGCTCGGACTTTCCTCAGATTCGAAAGAACCCGCGGCCGTCTTGTCACGCCGTTTCACATGATAGGTCGAACACGACGCGAAGCGCGAAATCCATCAACCCCATCGGGTGATGTGCCAATTCTTCTTCCCGCGCCGGATCGCGATCACTTCGCCATGCAGCAAATCGTCGCACTTGATCGTGTCAGTCGGCCCCACCTTGCGGCCGTTGACCGACACTGCGCCTTGCGTCAGGAAATCCCGCGCCTCACCCTTGCTCTTGGCAAGTTGCGTGCTCACGAGCAACTCCGCGAGCGCAACTCCCACGCCCAGCGTCGCCTTGTCATGCCTGCTCGACGGAACTGACGCGAACACTTCATTCAGTGTCGCAAGCGAGAGCGATGCGACCTCACCGCTAAACAATGCCTTCGCCGCCGCGACCGCATTGTCCGCTTCAGTCTTTCCATGCAGCATGTCCGCCACGCTGTAGGCAAGCAGCGAATGCGCTTCACGCTTGCCCGGATCGGCGGCATGCGTCGCCAACGCGCCCTCAATCGTCTCTCGCGGCAACGTCGTCAAAACACGGAGCAATCTGGGCACATCCGCATCCGCGGAATTGAGCATGTACTGATACAGCGCATAAGGACTCGTGCGATCGGCGGTCAACCACACCGCACCGCTCTCGGTCTTGCCGAACTTCGTGCCGTCCGCTTTGGTCAACAGCGGAGCCGTCACCGCGTGTACTTCCGGCGCGGATTGCTCGGGTGCATCGGGATTGGCATGATGCCAACGCCGACGGATCAGATCCGTACCCGCCGTGATGTTCCCCCACTGATCACTTCCGCCCATCTGCAGCGTCACACCGTGCTTCTCGTACAGAAAAGCGAAGTCGTACGCCTGCAGAATCATGTATGAAAACTCGGTGTACGAGATTCCCTGTTCACGCGAGTTCAAACGGTCCTTCACCGAGTCCTTCGCCATCATCGCATTGACGGAAAAGTACTTGCCGATGTCCCGCAGCGCGTCGAGGAACGAAATCGAACCGAGCCAATCGACGTTGTTCAACAACATCGCGCGGTTCGAAACCGACGGACTGAAATCCAAGATCCGTCCGAAGATCCGCATCTGACTCTCGACGTTCGCGCGCACGGTGTCGCGGGTCATCAGCGTACGCTCGGCGCTCTTGCCGCTCGGATCGCCGATCAATCCCGTACCGCCGCCTGCAATCACCACGGGGACATGTCCCGCCAATTGCAGATGCCGAAGCATCATGATCGTCACAAGGTTGCCGATGGTCAGCGAGTCCGAGGTCGGGTCGTACCCGACATAACCGCGACGAACACCCCCCGCCAAATGGGCGTGAAGCGCCTTTTCGTCGGTCGCCTGATGAAACAAGCCGTGGAACTTCAGCGATTCAAGGAAATCTGCCATGATCACCCGAAGCGTAGCAGGATGAGGGGAAGGACGGACTTTGGCTCACTAGACTTAGGGCCCGTTCCCAGTCATTTCGAAACGAGACCGATCCGTGCCCATTCTGACCGCAACCAACATCAGTCACTCCTACGGCGACCGCCCGATTCTGCGCGAGATTTCGCTCACCGTCGAACCGGGCGACCGCATCGGTATCGTCGGACGAAACGGTGCGGGCAAGACCACCTTCCTCAAGGCGCTGACGGGCGAAATCAAGCCGGACGAAGGGATGATCACGATTCAGAGAGGTTGCCGCGCGGGATACCTGACGCAGGATCACTCGCTGAATCCCGACGACACGGTGAAAGACGCCGCGGAAGGCGCGTTCGAAGAACTTCACCGACTTCATGTCGAACAGCACGATCTCTTTGACAAAATGGCCACCGCGCAGGGCGATGAGTTGGATCTGCTCCTGAAGAAACAGGAAAAAATCGAGACCCGCATCGAGCAACTCGGCGGCTACGCCATCGATCACAAGATCGGCGAAGTTCTGCACGGTCTGGGATTCACGGACTCGCAGATGGACCTCAAGGTCTCGAAACTCAGCGGCGGACAAAAAGGACGCCTCGCACTCGGTCGACTCCTGCTCGAGAGCCCCGATGTTCTTCTGCTCGACGAACCGACGAACCACCTCGACATTGACGGCCGCATGTGGCTCGAGAGCTTCCTGCGCGACGAGTATCGCGGCGCGGTCGTCATGATCAGTCACGATCGTTACCTGCTTGATAACGTCGTCACTCGAATCATCGAAGTCGAGCAGTGCCGCCTGATCGACTATCCCGGCAACTACGAGAAGTTCCGCGAACTTCGCGCCGAACGCCGTATGGTGATGCACCGGGCCTACGAAGCTCAGCAACACAAGTTCCGCAAGGAAGAAGCGTTCATCAGGAAGTACAAAGCCGGCCAACGCGCGAAGCAAGCCCGAGGCCGTGAAACGCGGCTTGAGCGTGAGAAGGAGCAAGAACTTCTCGAACGCCCGATGGAACTCGCGACGTTCAAGCTTGAACTCCCCAAGGCCGACCGCAGCGGCGATATGGTGGCGGTCACCCGCGGCGTGTCCAAAACGTACACGAACTCCGATGGCGAGAAAAAAGTTCTCTTCAAGAACCTCGATATCACCATCAATCGCGGCGAACGCTGGGGCATCGTCGGCCCCAACGGCGCAGGCAAGTCAACGCTCGTCAATACACTGCTCGGAATCGTGCAAGCCGACGAAGGCATCGTGCGACTCGGCACCAACGTCAAGATCGGCCACTACCGCCAAACGCACGAGCATGTGAACCCCGAGGAATCCGTGTACCGCTATCTGCAAGGCGTGATCCTGCGAGAAGCGCCCTCACAAGCCTTCAGCGAACAACAAGCGCGCAACCTTGCAGGCAGCTTCATGTTCAGCGGCGAAGAGCAAGACAAGGAAATGGGAATGCTCTCCGGCGGCGAACGCAGTCGCGCGGTACTCGCCGGCTTGCTCGCGAGCGCGAAAAACGTGCTCGTGCTCGACGAACCGACGAACCACCTCGACATCCCGAGCGCCGAGCGACTCGAAGAAGCACTCGCGCTTCCGGATGAAGACGGCGACGGATTCGACGGAACACTGATTCTGATTTCACACGATCGCGCGTTGATCGACGCCACCTGCGAACACCTGATCGTGCTCGACGGCAAAGGCGGAGCCGAGATCTTCGTCGGCAACTTCACCGAGTGGCACGACAAACACATGCGCGAGGTGCGCGAGGCCGAGAGGCGCGCCAACGACGACAAGATGCGTCGTGAAGAGCAAGAGAAAAAGCGCCGCGAGGCGGAGGAAGCCAAAAAGAAGCAACAAGCTTCGAAACAGGCTCCCACTTCCAACGCGCTCGCTCGCATGAAGACCGATCAGATCGAACGCCGCATCGAGGAAATCGAAACACGCATCCGCGAGATCGACGGCGCGATGAGCGATCCGGATGTGTGGCGCGATCAAAAGAAGTCGGACAAACTCTCAAAGGAGCGCAACACGCTCGCCGCGGAACTCGAACCGCTTGAGTTTGAATGGGCCCGACGCGCCGAAGAGTAAATAGTACTTCTTCTTTGAATCAAGCGACCGTCGGAGGCTCTCGACGACGCGCTCGGCGTGACCGGTGGCTTTCACGCGATCAAAGCGCATGAGAACGGTGCGGTCGGGCGCGATCACATATGTCATGCGAATCAACCCGACATATGTCTTCCCGTAATTCATCTTCTCGCCCCACGCACCGATCTTTGCTGCGATCTTGGGCGCGCCTGACTTGTCCTTCCTGTCAACAAGCAGCCTCAGATTCAGTCGATGCTTCTTGATGAATCTCCGATGCGAATCGCCATCGTCAGGACTCAAGCCGACGGCCTGCGCACCCATCGACGCCAATTCGGACGCGAGATCGCGAAACGCACATGCCTCAGTCGTGCAGCCCGGCGTGTCATCCTGCGGATAAACAAACAACACCGTGATGCCGCGCTGCTCACTGAGCGTCCATGAGCTTCCGTCATCCGATTCGAGTGTGAAATCCGGGACCTTTCGTCCGACGTCAATCAGTGGCATGCTGCAGGATAGCGGGGTTACGCGACAACGAAGTTCTTGAGCAGCAGGAACAACATCAACGCCGCAACCGATGCGATGCCGAAGAGAACCCCGGGGGTGAAGAACGATGATTCCGGCTTCGACACGGGCACGAGCGGCAGCAACGATGTAACGGTCGACGACTCCGCCGACTGCCCCTCACGCGCGGCATGCTGCACCATCGCGATCACCAGATTGGCGTCAAAAGGCTTGAGCCCTCGACGCGCGGCATCCTCAACGAGTGCCTGACGCTTCTCGGGAGTCAGGATCGCCGCTCGTCCGCCATCTAAGTTCTTTGCAACCTCTATCGCAAAGATGATGCGCAGATCGCCCGGATCGATCGTCTGCGCCGTTTGATTCGCAAGGCGATTCTCGCGAGCGACTTCCATCCGCCTTTTCACCTGCTCGGGAGTGACCGCACGCATTCCCGCGCCCGCCACGGACTGAGAATCCGATCCCACAAGCCGGAGCTTGGGGTGAACCGATTGCGACGAAGATGACGACTGGAAGTCCATCCGAAGTGAAAAGTACACCGTGTCCGCCAAATCACAAGCCCGAAAGTCCGATTGAACAGGTGTTCCACCGATTATGTCGTTACAATCAGAACTTCCCGCGATACTTGATAACAGAACAGGACCTGCTTGAGCTTGGAGTCGGCCTCCCAATCCCCTGTTTCGGCACAACTTGCCGATTTGCCGCGTATCAAAACGCCCCTCGCCGCGGATGAGATCGGGCGTCGGATGATCGCATTGGCCAAGCGGGGCAAACTTCCGAATCACGCACCGGATCCGCGCCACTTGTTTCGCTGCGATCTGTTCGGAGAACCTCTCGACTACAGCATGTCCTGCGCCGCCACGGGCGATGGCGGAACAACAACGCTTCGCTTCGCCGCGGCGATGAAACTTCGCGCTCCCGTCATCTTTTGGATCATCGCCGCACTCACGGTTCAACCGGGAATGTGGATGACCGATTCGATGATTCGAACTTATATTCCGTCATATGACATTCCCACATGGTGGTGGTATCTACCACTGACCGTGCTCCCGCTTCCGTTTGTGTGGATTCGCATGGTCCGCAAGTCGCGGCTTGCGTCTCGGGAACACGCGATCGAACTGATCGATCGAATCCGCGCCGAAGTCGATGGATCGATCGAGTCCTGATTCACAACGCCGCGCGTCGGGCTTCGGCAAGCGCGCGACACCGCGACTCGTCAACATCGTTCGACCACACGCCTCCATGCTTGATGAAACTGCCGACGATCAACCCATCCGCGAGTTTCATCAGTGACGGCAGTTGATCCGGAGTCACTCCGGAACCGACGAGTAATGGCAACTTCGAAGCGCTTCGCACGGATTCCAAGTCCGACGGGCTCGTCGGAGAACCCGTGAACGCGCCGGTCACGATCAGTCCATCCGCACCGAAGAACTCCGCCCCATGCGCGAAGTCTGCGATCGTGAGATCAGCGGTGATGGCGTGAGAAGCGTGCTTCTTTTTGATGTCGCAAAAAATCCGCACATGCATCGCGCCGAGATTTCGCCGCGCGCGCAGCAGTGAACCCGCGCATGCCTCGTGCATCAAGCCTTCATCCGCGACATGTGCGTAGACGAAGTTCTCGACTCTGATGAATGAAGCCCCCGTCGCATGCGCGATCGCCAACGCCTCGCGATGTCCGAATGACAGCAACTGAACACCAACCGGCACATTCGGAACTGCATCACGCACCGCCTTCACGCACACCGTCATCGCCGCCACGGTTTCAGGCGCGTGAGGAGCGTTCACGTACGGGGCGTCGTGCATGTTCTCAACGATGATTCCGCCGAATCCGCTCGCTGCGATCAGCTTCGCCTCCGCCGCCGCGTGAGATGCCAATCGATCCACGGACCACTCCGATTTCGGCGAACCCGGCAGCGGCTTGAGGTGCACCATTCCGATCAGTTCGGCGCGGGTGAACGGTTTCATGTCATGAGCATAGGAACCGGAAACTGGGTACTCTTTCTCCGTGATCCCGCACACCACGCCAGCCGAGTCCTTCACCGCTGATCCGGGCAAGTTCGCGGCATCGATCCGTCAAGGCCCGGAAGGCTGTTCCATCGCCATTCTCGGACTTCCCGACGACACGGGCGTGCGACTCAACGGCGGTCGCCCCGGCGCGCGCGAAGGGCCGGCCGCGTTTCGGAGGGCTCTCGCTCGATACGGCGTCGCACAACCCCTCGGCATCGAGTGGCCACGCGTGTTGGATGTCGGTGACATCATCCCCGCCGGCGGCGATTGTGAGGCGGCCCTCGGCGAAACTCATGCCCGCATCGCCAACGCCTCGGCGATGCTTGCGGGCATGGGCATGATCGTCGTCGGCATCGGCGGAGGACACGATCTTACATTTCCGTTGGTTCAGGGCGTGGCGACTGTCCACGGGACCATGCAGGGCGTGTACTACGACGCCCATCTCGACGTGCGCGAAACCATCGGCAGCGGCATGCCTTTTCGTCGCTTGATTGAAACGAGGGCTTGCAAATCTCTCACGCTCCACGGATTCAATCCGTTCGTGAACTCGCGGACACACACGGAATGGTTCAAAAACAACGGCGGCAGATTCGCCGCTGAGCGCTCGGATTTCGCGCTCGACTTCCCGAATGATCGAGCGTTCGTCAGCGTCGACTTGGACTCCATCGATTCATCGCAAGCACCTGGCGTCAGCGCACTCAACCCGTGCGGACTCGACGTCGACTTCGTCGCTCGCGGCGCGAGACAGGCGGGACGAGATCCGAGAGTGAAGTGCTTTGACATCATGGAACTCTGCCCCGTTCATGATGTGGACGGCAGAACCGCGCGCGTGGCCGCGCACATCTTTCTGTCATTCCTGCGAGGAGTTTCCGAACGATCATGAATTCGGCACCGGACATTCTGATTCGCAACGCTCGGATCGTCACACCCGCGCCACGCGATGCGCCGGCTCGGGGTTCGATGATGAGCGAACTCATCGTCATTCCGAACGCCGATATCGCGATCAAATCCGGCAAGATCGAAGACATATCGATGCATGGAACGAATCAGTCGCAAGCAAGTCGAATCATCGACGCGAACGGCAGAGTCGTGATTCCCGGATTCGTGGATTGTCACACGCATCTGTGCTACGCCGGCGATCGCATCGACGAATGGGAGATGAAACTCCGAGGTGTTCCGTACCTCGAGATTCTGAAACAAGGCGGCGGCATCATGAGCACGGTGCGAGCGGTCCGTCGCGCGACTCACCGTGAATTAGCACAGTTGCTTCGCCAGCGGCTTGACCGCTGCTTGGAGGAAGGCACGACATCGATTGAAGTGAAGAGCGGCTACGGACTCTCGACGCGCGACGAAATCAAAATGCTCGAAGCGATCATGGATGCCGCAAGCAACTGGCCGGGAACAGTTGTTCCCTGCGCGCTCATCGGACATGCGATCGACGGCGAAACTCCTGATTTCATCGAACGCACGATCACGGAAACACTCGATGAGGTCCATCGCTGCTTCCCGGGCATCTGCATCGATGTGTACGTCGAGCAGGGCGCATGGTCCGTCGAAAACGCACGACGTCTGCTGGATCGGGCTCGATCGCTCGGTCATCCGGTCCGTGCACATGTCGACCAATTCAACTCCATCGGCGGAATCGGCATGTGCATCGAACTGGGCGCGGTGTCAGCCGATCATCTTGAAGCGGCCGATCACACAACTCTCGCGTCTCTGGCCCAATCCAACAGCGCGGGCGTTGCACTTCCGATCTGCGGAATGCACCTCGACGGCCGATACGCCGACTTGCGCTCTTTCGTGGACTGCGGAGGTGCCGCGTGCATCGCAACCAATTGCAATCCCGGGAGCGCTCCGAGCTTCTCGATGCCATGTGCGATCGCCGCGGCAACGCGTCATTGCGGCATCTCCTACGCCGAAGCGATCTGCGCGTCCACGCTCAATCCCGCACGACTGCTGAAACTGAATGATCGTGGAGCGATTCACCCGGGCACGCGCGCGGATCTCTGCGTGCTGGACACCCGAGATGAACGCGATATCGCTTTCATGCTCGGAGGTCGGCCGGTTCGCCAAGTCATCGTCGCAGGCAAGGTTCAGCCGGTCTGACGGTCAGCGTCCGGATTGCGGCCGCATTCAAAGGCCCGAATCGTGTTGTGCCCGATGTGGCACAGCATGACGCCGGCGAAAATCAACCCGATGGCCATCGCCGAGGTTCGAACCAAGTCCGGCATCGTCGCCAGGAATCCGTTCAACGGGCTGCGAAATGCCAACAACGCGCCTCCGACCAGCAAAACCACGCCGATCCCTATCGCAACGCTCTTGAGGTACGGGATCGAGGCGCGACTGCGAGACAGCACCCACCAAGCGCCGACGAAACCAAACCACGCGGCAACTGCAAGTCGTGTCAACAGATACATCTTGACCACCATGGGCGCTGACGGGTTCGTGAAGCTGAGCTTCGCGACTGCGAGCCACGCCAACCCTGAACACAGCAACACGGTGCCTCCGATCGAAGCGCCCGCCAAGCCACGCCCGGAATCCGGCCTGCCGCGGGCGTACATCAAGCCGAAGACGGCCGCGACGACCACAACGCACTCGAATCCGAACAAAATCCAAATAGGCTTCGACGCCGCGAGAAACGCGAAGGCGATCATGGCCAACGACTGCAACGCGACCGCGCACGAAAGCAGGAAGGTCGGCATCGAAATGAACGGGGGAAAGGGCTTCATGTTCTGTTGCATCACTTGGTGAAGAAAATTCGCCGAATCAGGGGGCGGGGAATCCGTGTACTTCTACATATCGGCAGTCAAGCGGGGAATCTCAATAGGCCGATTTAGAGATACGGGTTCGCTTGAAAATCGCTGAAATCCGGCGCTGCCCTTCGCGCCGCGAATCCTCGGCTTTTTGCTCGAGCCCTCTCAGTCCAGCGGAGACTGGACGAGATGTGTTGATTGTGGCAGCGGAGTGAACAGCCATGGGCGGAATATCCACGGGCGTCGGCCCATTCAGCGGCATCGACAGCGGAGCGCTGATCGCACAGCTATTGGCGATTGAGTCTCGACCGCGCGAACAGGCGAAGGCGCGCATCGTCCAACTGCAGTTTCAGAACACCGCGTTTTTGGATCTCAACACCCGCGTCAACGCGATCAAGCTCGCCGCCGCGAAGTTTCGCGAAGCAAAGACCTTCGACAGCAAGAAAGCCACAAGCTCGAATCCGGATGTCATCAGCGCGACCGCGAACAACACCGCGGCACAAGGCACGTACCAAATGATCGTGGACCGTCTTGTGTCCACTCAGCAGATGCTTACGCGAGGATTCGCCAACCGCGATTCCTCGGCAGTCGGCGCGACATCGATCACCTTCGAATCCGCCAAAGCGCGACTCGACAACGATATCGAACTCTCGGATTTGCGTGACGGATCCGGCATCTCGCGCGGCAAACTCACGATCACAGATTCCGGACTTCGATCAACCACGATCGATCTCTCCCGAGTCACCACAGTCAACGAAGTGCTCGACGCGATCAACAACAACGGCACGGTTCGCGTATCCGCGCGCGTCAGTGACGGCCGATTCATCGTGAGTGATCTCGCCGGCGGTTCGATCACCATTGCGGACAACTCCGGATACTCCACGGCGACGAGCCTTGGCATCGCCGGAACCGCCGCGGGCGGAACGATCAACGGATCCGTCGTGTACGGGCTCAACTCAAACACCTCGCTCGCATCACTCAATGACGGGGCGGGCGTGAACATCCGCCCCACCTCCACGGTCGACGCATCGTCATTTTCGATCATGGTGGACGACGGTGGAACTGAGACCGCCGTTGCCGTGAATCTCGGTGATGTTTGGACGATGACGGGCACGCCCCCTGCGCTGACGAAATCCGTCGGCGCGGTCACAACCGTCGGCGGTGCCATCACTCGTATCAACGAAGCTCTCTCGGCGGCGGGATTCAGTGAAATCACGGCTTCAATCAATCAAACAACGGGTTCTCTCAGACTGCAAGATTCGACCAACACGCGAACACTCCGACTGGTTGAGAACGGCGGAAGCACCGCAGCGGATCTGGGATTGCCTGTGAGCGAACTCGGCGCATCATCACTGTTGACAGGCAAACGAGTGCTCGCGGGAATGAATACCACGCTGATCTCGAGCCTCAAGGGCGGCTCGGGCATCGGCGGGGACGGCGCAATCAACATCACCACCCGCAGCGGGCATTCGTTCAATGTGAATGTCTCCACAGCGACGACCGTCGACGAAATGCTGAACATGATCGCCACGGCATCGGGCAGCCGAATCACCGCATCGCTCAACGCGCGCGGCACGGGAATCCTGCTCTCCGATACAACGGGCGGCTCGGGCAACCTCATCGTGACCGGCACCTCCGGATCCGATACCGCGGCATCGCTTGGAATCTCAACGGGTGCGGCAGGCGCCGCATCATCCACCGTCAACAGTGGCAACCTTCAGCATCGCTACATCGCACGCGGTACCACGCTGTCGAGTCTGAACTCGGGCCGCGGCATCGGAACGGGCAAGTTCAGAATCACTGACTCCATGGGCGAAACGGCGGAAGTTGACATCGGAGAGGACTCGAAAAACCTCGGCGACATCATCGATGAAATCAATTCGCGCGGATTGCGCGTGCAAGCCCGAATCAATGCGAACGGCGACGGCATCGAACTGCTTGAAACCATTCCCGCAGGCTTGTCCGCAGGCGCCGTGAAGATCAAGGTCGAGGACACGCGCGGCACGATCGCCAAATCGCTCGGAATCGCCGGCGAATCCGCCACCACAGGCGCGAGCAACAAGATCAGCGGCACCTTCGAACGCACTGTGACGCTCAGCGCCGCGGACACGCTCGATCAGATCGTGTCCAAGATCAACGCGGAAAAAGTCGGCGTCGTCGCATCGGTGATTCAAGATGGCAACGGCTCCACGCCGTATCGATTGAACTTCGCGAGTTCAGTCGGCGGCAAGTCGGGCCGATTCGTCATCGACAGCGGAGCATTCGACTTCGGCACAACCACGCTGGATGCGGGAAATGACTCCCGCGTTTTCTTCGGTGCCACGGATCCCGCGCGCGCGCTCGTCTCCGGTGGAAGCTCGAACAGTCTCGACAACATGCTCAACGGCGTGCGCGTTGATGTGAAGCAAGTGACGTCCTCACCCGTGACCCTGACTGTTTCGAGTGACACCGAGAATATCGAATCGACCGTCAAAGTCTTCGTTGAAACATTCAACACCGCGGTTGAACGAATCAACTTCCAAACCAAGTACGACGAGGGCACCAAGAAAGCGGCCCCACTGCTCGGCGACTCTACCGCGCTTGAACTCAAGTCCGCGCTCTATCGAACCGTCCAAGGTCTCGGCAAAAACGTCACCGGTCGCTATCAGCGCCTGACCGACATCGGCATCATCGTTGGACAAGGCGGCAAACTCGAATTCAACGAAGAGAAGTTTCGCGAGAGAATGGCGGAGGATCCCGAATCCGTTGCCGCACTGTTCACGACTCGCACGACAACTGACACAACCTCCCGCGAAATCGCCCCCGGTATCCGCGTACGAAACAGCACGCAGACGCAGGAGATCACCTCATTGGGCGTGATCGGCGCGATGGAAGAACTCGCGAAGGGATATGTCGATTCGGTGAGCGGCGTCATCACCGCACGAACAAAGGGGATCGACAGTCAGGTGAAGCTGCAAAATGAGCGCATCGCCGGCATGACGGCGCGCTTGGAGCGTCGGCGAGCATCGCTCGGGCGTCAGTTCCAGTCCATGGAAACCGCGATCGCAAAACTTCAGGGACAGCAATCGGCGTTGGGCTCAATTCAGCGCGTCGGATGACCGAAACACTGATACGTTCACACACAGAGAATCTCGGATCCGACCATGAACCAGAACACAGCGACTCCGACGAATCAATCAAACAACCAAGCGAACGCGTATTTGAAAACACGCGTCATGAGTGCATCTCCCGAGGAGTTGCGCCTGCTTCTGCTCGAAGGCGCGCTCAAATTCGCCCGCCAGGGTCTCGACGGCATCAAGCGCGTGGATCACGAGGCGACACACAGCGGTATCTCGCAGTGTCGCAACATCATCTTCGAACTGATGACATCGATTCGCACGGACATCGACCCTGAACTGGCGTCCAAAGTGCGTGCGTTGTACAGCTTCATGTATTCGCTTTCGATCGAAGCCGGTCATGAGAAAGATGCGACTAAAGTCGAGAAACTCGTCGAACTCCTCGACTACGAGCGCGAAACCTGGGTGCTGTTGATGAATCGCCTGGCTGCGGAAAAGTCCGCAACGACACAACATGTCGCTCCGAAGCCGCCGACGGATGCGCCGCGCTCTCCGCTCAGCGTCTCCGCATGATCACGCGATGAACTGACGCTCTCCCGCGAATCCGGCCGCGATGGACGAGATCATTTCCTCCATCACGACACCCACGCCGACGTTCGAGCCCATAAGGCGCTCCGCCCGATTGACCGCTTCGATCGCGTGCAAGACGGCGGCGGAATCCTTGCCCGCCGCGGATCTTCTCAGCTCGGCACCGAGCCAGTGCGTCAACAGTCGGAATACCCAATCGGCGCCATACTGGTTCGCAAGCTGCTTGCTCGCGTTGTCATGGCTTTTGACCCAGGCTTCCGCGTACTTGTCGGCGAAGTCAGCCAGCATCGCGCCTGCTTCGGGCGTGTAGCTTCCCGCTCGAAGTTTCGCGAGCACCGGTCCGAGCGTCCCCCACCACTCGAACAATCGCGCCTCTCGCGCCGCACCGAACGCACCCGGACTTCCCGATGCGAACGACATGAGCCAGCCCGACTCCTCCCCCGCCGGCGGATCCGACACGGTCTTCAACCAGGCATGCATATCACGCTCGGCGAGCGGCTGGAAGAAGACTCGTTGTCCGCGGCTTCGAATCGTGGGCAGCAGCGCGCTCTCATTGCTCGTCACCAAAATGATGACCGTACTCTCGGGTGGCTCTTCAAGTGTCTTCAGCAGTGCATTTTGGGAGTTGAGATTCAACAACTCAGCCTCATCGACGATGAAGACCTTGGAGACCAGCGAATTGTGCTTCAGCGCGGCGGAGAGCTTCGCAGGTTCGATGACATGATCTTCGATCACCTGCTTGGGAATGGACAACAGTTTGGATTCCCGCACACTCTTGTCATCATTGAACAGTGCCAGTTCCTTCGTGACAACATGCAAATCAGGATGGACTCCCGCTCTGAGAAGCCGTTGCACCTGACTGTCGGGGTCCGGGGCGAATTCGCCCGTGAGTCCCGATTCCGAAGTCGGGTCGAGAATCACGGCGGCGAATGCCAAAGCAGCGCGGAACTTTCCGACTCCGTATGGTCCGTGGAAGATCCAACAGTGATGCAACTTCCCGGCACGACATGCGTCCTCAAGGATCTTCATCGCCGCGCGTTGACCGATGACATCTCCGAACCTGCAAGGGGGCGGCGGAGCCTTCGGAGCATCCGCAGGAGGCGGGGCCTGGGTTTTGGACTTCTTGGCCATACGCAGGATGATAGTGAAACCTCCCCACTGTTGAGAAGGCTTCGGGAAAATTGAAAAGGCCCGGAGCGAAAGCCCCGGGCCTGCGGTTCATGGTGAACTCATGTTCAGGCGATCTTGGAGAGATCGTTGATGATGCCGAATGGCGTGCCTTGAGTGGCCCATCCGCCACCGAGCACAAGGTCATAGTGAGTCATCGAGGTGATGAAGGGCGTCGTAGCCGTCGCTTCGACCGAGTAGAAGAGCGCACCCTCGCGCTGGAGAATCTCCGGACGCTGGTGGAGCTTGACCTCTTGGAACTGTCCCGCCGCCAACTCCACATTGAAGGTCGAGACCGTCGCGTCCAAGAAGAGCAAGCGGACTTGGACAGTCGTCGCGATCGACGCAGGATTGTGAAGGAACAGGCTCTCGATGTACTGCACACCGGCCTTCGACACATCAATGAACGCGTCACCGAAGAAGTAGCGCGTGCCTGCCACATCCGCGGCGAGAACGCCATCGGCGTCACCGTTCTGAGTGATCGAGCTCGTGGCCGAAACCGCGCGGTTCGACGTGTAGGTGAGCCCCACCGTCTGACCGACCGCGAGATTCAGTTCCGTTCCCGTCAGAATGTACTGGCCGCGAGCCGGAACCTGGATCGATCGTGTGAACGACGGCAGGGCCGACTGGATGTAAGAACCGGTGATGCTCACCGTTGCAGGCGAGGTCGAGGAGTTGAAGAAGGTCACTTGGCTGCTGCGGCGAGTCGAACGGATGAGGTTGGTCACCACACCCTTCGTGCCGCCGCCGTCGGCGTCACCCAACACCGCGTAGCCGGTTCCCTCTGACGTGTTGTAGTGGCTCATCGAGGCGACGATGCCCTCGAACTGAGCCTCTTGCGCCGGATTGGCGGCTCGCGCCGTCAACACGATGCTGTAGTCTCCCGTCGGAGGTTGCACGACTTGCCCGGTGATGTAGTCCGTGATGCTGTTGTTGAGGTCGAAGCCGCCGCGGCTTTCGGCGAAGTAGACGTTACGGACCACAACGGGCTCACGACCGTTCTGATACATCGTCAATGTGGTTTCGATGTTCACCGCTGACGGGTTGTAGAAGGTGATGAAGTCAAGGTTCTTCCCTTCACGGCGTTCGGCCTGCGCGAAGGTCCAACTCTTCGAAACCTTCTCCGTGAACGAATCACCGATCGAGGTTCCGAAGTCATAGTGAGCCAAGGTCGCACCCAGCGGACCATCGGATTCGATGATCATCGCATAAGGCTCGTTCAACGCCAGACCCGGCGTGATGTAGCTGCTGCCATCCTTGATGGTCACGCCGTCGCGCGCGCGCGGCAGCATGAATCGATCGGAAATCACCACATCAGGAATCGCCGGGTTCTCATAGTTGAGGCGAACCGAGTATCGCACCAATTCATCACCGGGGTTCACGATAGAGATGAACTCGCTCGTGTTCGCGCTTGCGAAGCCCTCGGGGAAGTACAGCTTGTTGCTCGACACATCGTTGCCGGGGATGGTGTTGATGTTGAGCGTGAAGTTGCCCGTGGATGCACCAAGGCCATCGACGATCACGTAGTAGTCCTTGCCCGCCGCAGCGACGAAGGACATGTTGGAGATCGCACCCGGAATACCGGCCGAATCGAACGCATTTCGCACCGGGGTGGTTGATGCAGTCGGGAACGACAGGAGTTCCAGCGATGCGCGCAACGTCGAACCCGTGGGAGCGACCAACTGAACGAACAGTTCACCGTTACCCGGATTGGTGAATCGATAGAGCTTGCGCTCGTTGACACGATTCAACCCGCCATTCACGCTCGCATCACCGGTTCGCGGATTCAGCGACACAACAATCGGGTTGTTGTAATCGATCACCGACGGATCGGAGGGCGGCGGGGGCGGCGGCGGCGGGGGCGGCGGCGGCGGAGGAGGCGGAGGAGGCGGCGGCGGGCCGACAGGCGTCGGACCGTCCACAAACACGCCGTATTCACCCGCTCCTTGGTCTCCGGCGGCTCCGGTGGCTATCGCTCCGACCTTCACGTAGAAGGTCTTGTTTTCAGTCGCGGTAGCACCCGGAATCGTCCACGAGACCGGCATGTTCAACGAACCATCCACCACTTGCAACACGGAGCGGATCAATGACCCGCCCGAGTTGGTTTCCTCGTACACAGTCAGACGAGGAGCGAAGTTGCGACCGGTCGCCGGGAAGGGAGTGATCGTGATCGCCACATCGCCGTTTTCAAGGGTGATGAACTTGAACAGATCCTCGTCCGTCGGAGTCTCGTTGTGCGGGTTACCCGACAATCCCAATCCGCCCAGCGATCCGTTACCATCCGTCGCAGACAACACGATCGGAGTGGCGCTGGTGTATTGACCATCGTTGGCGTGATCGTCGGATCTCGGACCGTCAACCGAGATCGAGTAACTGCCCGTACCCGTGGAGGTCGCCAAGCCGGTTGTCGCGCTCACCAACAAGTAGTAGCGTCGGTTCGCGACTCCCGGGCTGATCACCGCGGCCGTTGCAGTATTCACCGCTGATGCGTTCTGATCCGAGATCAGTGTACGAACACCACCGACTTCTTCGAAGACGCGAACGCGAGCACCGAAGCGGCGTGTTGCCTCGAGTGTCGGCGAGACGGTCACCGTGATCGGACCGCTTCGCGGCGAAACAAAGGTGAATAGATCGGTGTCATTGAGCGCAGCCAACTGCGCGAATGAACTATCGATCGAACCGTCTCCCGTCGCGAAGGTAAGTGCGATGGGTGTCGCGGTTGAGAACTCGCGAATGTTCGCATGGTCATCGGGCGCCGGACCGAGCAAGCTGAGTGAGTAGCGACCCGTTGCCGTGGTCTCAGCATTCGGAACAGTCGGCACTTCGAAGCCGTCGACAATGAGGAAGTAGGTCTGTTGACGATCCAGATCCACGTTCAGCGCCGCCAAGCTGAAGCCCGCGAAGTCCGCACCCGTGTTCTGAGCCAACAACTCATATGTTGAGCCGTTCAGACGGAACAACGACACGCGGCAACGCAGGGTTCCGCCGTCGAGAGGCGTGGCGATGATCGAGAACTCGCCGCTTGCCAGCGGAGCGAATGTGAAGATATCGGAATCACTGCGGATTTCGATGTTACCCGTGCGCTCACCACCACCGCTCAAGGTGTCGAGAACGACAGCCTGCGCGAAATCGGCCTGGAACGGATCCACCGTGACGACGCTGTCGTCGTAAGGCGTGAGACCGTCCGCGTAATCATCCGTCGGCGAACTGAAGAGCACTTCCACGGTGTACGAACCCGTGTCCGACAATCCGTTGGATCCACGCACCACGACGTAGTAGTACGGGAACACGCGATCGCCGTCGATCGGCTCGGGATCAAACGGTGCAAGATCCACGCGACGATCCGGACCGACCGGGAATCGCACGTTGCTGTTGAGCGAAGTCGGGCTGTCATCGTTTTGACCGATGCGGGCGAACAACGCATTGCCTGATTCATCTTCCGTGACCTCGAAGACTTCGACGGTCGGATCAAATCCGTTCTCGCCGATGACATTCAGGGTCAAAGTAAGATACGACTCAACTGAGAATCGGAAGACGTCACTGTCGCCGGCGACTTCGATTTCACCGCTCTGAACGCCCGAACCCAGGAAGTCCAGAAGAATCAGGTCCGATGCGGCATCCCACTTCAACTGATCCGCATGATCGTCGACAGGCGCCGCGGCCGTGACATCGATGCGATACTCACCCTGGGTCGGACCGCTCTGCCAATCCTGTCCGCGCACTGAGAATCCGTAACGCTGACCCGCAATCGCGTTCTGGAACGTCAGAACGACTGATCCGTCCGTCTGGCCGACCCCTGAGGTGCCGGCGGTCGGCGCGGTCGACGTCACCACAGGACGCAGCGTCGGCGTTCCGCCGTCGCTCGACACCGGGGTGACTCGAACCGACACATTGCCGTTCGCAGGTGCGGTGATCCAGAACAAATCGGTGTCACGCCGCTGGCCTGTCACCAGAGGCGAGGTGTTCATGTTCAAGATGCGGCCGTTGACCGTTCCGGTGCTCGTGGTGCCGTTGAGCACCTGCGTCAACGGAATATTCGTGGCTTGTTGTTGATCGGTGTCGGAGTGATCGTCAATGACTTCGATGCCGTTGATGACATCGTTCAACTGCGCGGCCATCTGATTGACGATGAGGCGATAGGCGCCGGTGGCGGCTCCCCAATCGATTTCACGATCAATCTTCTCGACTCGCAGCGAATCGTCCGCAGACGCTCCATCGGCGTAGCGCTGGCCGCTCTCGACCTGCATGTAGTACACATTGCCCGCGACAACGTTGAAGATCATCGTCGGATCGCGACGAGTGAACTCACCCGTGATACTGCCAATGCTGTCAGCCGCGAAATCACCGCGGATGCCGTAGTTCGTATCGTTGTAACCGACTTGCTCGAAGTCGCTGTTGAAGATACGAAGAGCGCCGTCGAGGCTCGAACGGATGACCTTCTCATTGGCGACGAAGGCGGTTCCGAGATTTTCACCGAGCGCGTTGAGCGAGGTGAAGAGTTCGCCGGCCGTCATCGCGATCTCGCGAGTCTGCAGACGAACTTCGACCGTGCCGGTGAACTCGGCGCGGAACTGGAACATGTCAACATCGGTGATCGTGTTGATGATGCCGAGATCACTGCCCCACTGAATACGGGTGCGCTCCGCCGGAGCGATCGAGTATGTGCGAATCGCACTGCTGGAACCGAACTGATTCTGATCGCTCGCAGGGACGCGATTGTCGGCGTCTCCCGAAGCGAACGGAGTATCAATGTCAACGGCTTCACCGAA
>JBKDPX010000019.1:0-5133 GCA_046342165.1 Phycisphaerales bacterium
GCCGTCCACGCGTCGGAATTGAATCATGTCGTTCGCATCGGTGGGGCCGAGTGTTCTGCGGCTGCGCGGACCGCCTGACTCCGCCGCTTTGGGAGCGTTACGCGCGGCCCAACCCCAAGATGTCTGTCCGGGAGCGCGAAACGCGGGATGCAACACGACTGCGACAAACGCGCCACCCGGTTTGAGACTCATCGCGATTCCGCGCATGACCGGTGCAAGAGGTTCGATATTCATCAACGCCATGATGCACGAGATGCGATCGAACACTCCGAGGTTCAGAGCCGGAATGTCGCGCGCATCGCCCACGGTGTACTCGGCCCCCGCCGGCGCATCCTTCTTCGCGGCGCTGATCAGTCGAGGCGAAGCGTCGACTCCAAACGCTTTCACGCCGATTTCAGCGAGTTTCTCGCACAAAACGCCTTGCCCGCACGCCACGTCGAGCGATCTCATTCCCTTCGAAGCGTTCAAAAGGCGCATCGCTCCGGGGATGATGAGCATGTCGTGGTGATCGCTGCGCTTGCGATCCACCAGTTCGTCGTACCACTCCGCGACATGATCCCATGAACTCGCCTGCGCCTGCATGAGGGTCTGCGGCGGGGGTGTGACCGGTGTCGAAGTGGTGGTGGCGGGTGCCGCGCCGAGTTCGCGAAGTCCGACCAGCTTGAGAAATGATGCGGGGATCTCACTGCGAAGGGCGAGTTGTCGCCCCGTCGACGGCTGGGTCAAATCCAACTCCGCGGCGTGCAGACAGACTCGGCCCGCCGCATCCGACGAAGCGCCGTATCGACGATCGCCGACGATCGGATGTCCCAGATGTGCCATATGCGCGCGAATCTGATTTTTGCGACCCGTATCAAGCTTCAGTTCAAGCAACGTATGACCGTTCGCGATCGCGCGGACCCTGTAATGTGTCACCGCGAGTTTCGCTTCGGTCGCTTCCTCATCACTGCGCTTGCGGCGAGATGTCGCGATGGTGGTGGAGGGCACCGCACGCATCACTCCATCCTCGCCCTCCTCTAAAAATGTCTGGATGCTCCCGACATCACCGATGCGTCGTCCCGGCAATTCGCCTTCGAGCGTCGCGAAGTACACGCGACGAACTCTGCGACTGCGCAGATCCTCCTTGAGCCACTTGAACGCCGATTCGCTCTTGGCGAAGACGACCAGACCACTCGCTTCCTTATCAAGGCGATGAATCACCCACACCTTCGTGCCGCGACGCTTCACCTGTTCGCGGACATGTCGCTTGATGAGCGCGAAGACATTGTCGCGGCTCTCTTCATCGATCGATACGGTGAGGAGACCCGTGGGCTTATCGACAATGATGATGTCGGCGTCTTCGTGCACGATTCGCACGCCGCCTGGAAGGAAGACTTCTCGAGAAGTTCTGTCGAGGCTTGTGCCGCGCGGAGTCTTCGAGCGAGGTTCGTTCTTGTGCGGTCTGTTTTTCACTTCAGTCTTTCATAGATGCGGTTCGTCGGACCGCTAGGTATGCGTCGGAGATGATGTTCATGACCCAAGGAGCGAAATCGCGCTTGAGCATTTCGCCCGAGACCGTCTTCGTCGGCGCTTCGCGACGGAGAATCATCGCGTTCACGGAGTCGCTGTCCATCGTCTCGAGTGGATTCGCGATCACGATGTCGAGGTTCTTGCGGTCAAGTTTCTCGCGCGCGGATCGTTCAAGATCATGCGCGGGTTCCAGCGCAAAACCGACGAGCAACTGTCCTCGGGCTTTGTGTGCGCCGATTCCCGCGATCAGGTCGGGTGTGGATTCAAGTTGGAGCGCGATCGGCCCTTCCGCACGACGGAACTTGCCACCCGACATCGCGGTGTTCGCAACGGGGCGGTAATCCGCTACCGCCGCGGCCATGATCACGCAGTCCGCGCGATGTGCGTGTTCGTCCAGCAGAGCGCGGAGGTCTTCGCATGTTCGGAACCTTCGCACTTCCAGAGACGAATGGTGAGATTCGATGATCGATTTGAGCGTTGCACTTTCGCACACGGGGCCGAGCATCAGCATGACCCGCCAACCGGCATCGAGCGCCGCGCGCGTGAGTTCGATTCCCATACGCCCGGAGCTTCGGTTCCCGATGAATCGAACGGCGTCAATCGGCTCATGGGTCGGGCCGGCGGAAATGATCATGAACCTCCCGGAGGAAGTGTGGTTTTTGTATTCGGTGTTTGGCTGGGTCGGTCGCACGGGGATCGAGGTGGGGAAGACTCGGGGGATACTAGACCTCGGCGGACCTATTATTGATGTCGGATCGGGAAGTCGTCATAATCGTGTCCCGCGCCTGTGGGGCCGGGATGTCGGTTTGGATGATGATCGGATGTGTCTTTTCGGTCGAGCGACGGCGCTCGTGCCATCGGGGAAGTCATGGCGAAGTTGAAGAAGAAACTTGGTGAGATCCTTTCCGGGTGGGGGATGATCACCGTGGCTCAGGCCGACAAGGCCGCGCAAACGGCGATCGCGAACCGAAAGAAGTTCGGCGAGACGTTGATTGAATTGGGATTCGCGAAGGAAGACCAGGTCACGAAGGCACTGGCGGCCCAGTTCGGCTACGAGTTCGTCGATCTGACGGCTCCTGATGCGGCTGCGAAGATCGATCTCAAACTGATACCGGAAGAGTTGATCAAAAAGCACAGCATTCTGCCGATGAGTCGCGTCGGCGGACGATTGGCGATCATCGTTCACGATCCGTTGGATCTTGAGTTGCTGGACATGTTGCGTTTCCGGCTGAACGTGGAAGTGGATCCGCGTCTTGCGCCGCGCTCATTGATCAGGAAGTTCCTGGAAGCCTCGGCATCCGGAACGGCGAGAACATTCAAGGCGGGCGAGTCGCTGGTCACCGAGTCCATTGATAAGTCGGTGGACAAGTCCGTCGACAAGTCGGTCGATCGATCGATGGATAAATCGATCGACGTGGCGGCGGACGAGGCGCCCGTCGTGAAACTCTGCAACCGCATTTTGTCCGAAGCCGTGCGCATGCGCGCCAGCGACGTGCACGTGGAACCGATGGCGGATCGCGTGCGCTTGCGGTATCGCATCGACGGCGTCTGCATGGAGCGCGACAACCTGCCCAAGCGCATGCAGAATTCGCTGTTGTCGCGCTTCAAGCTGATGGCGGGAATCAACATCGCCGAGAAGCGCACTCCTCAGGACGGTCGTATCAAACTGCCCGTGGATGACGCGAACATCGACTTCCGTGTTTCAAGTTGTCCCGCCTATCACGGCGAGAGCGTCGTCTGCCGTATTTTGCGACCGGATTCGGTGCGTATCGGACTTGTCAACTTGGGATTCGAAGCCGACAACCTCGCGGTTTTCAATCGCGTCATTCGTCGACCCAACGGCATCTTCCTTGTGACGGGCCCGACGGGTTCAGGCAAGACGACAACGCTGTACTCGGCGCTCGACGTCCTCAACCGCCCCGACAAGAAGATCATCACCGCTGAAGATCCCGTCGAATATCAGTTCGAAGGAATCAATCAGTGCCAGGTTCGCGAGCACATCGGACTGGGATTCCCGCAGATCCTCAGGTCGATGCTTCGTCAGGCGCCGAACATCATTCTGGTCGGTGAAATCCGTGATAAGGAAGTCGCCGAAATCGCGATTCAGGCGGCGCTGACAGGACACTTGGTCTTCTCGACGCTGCACACCAACGACGCTCCGAGCGCGATTACGCGTTTGATTGACATGGGCGTCAAGCCGTTCCTCGTCGCCTCGTCGATTCAGGCCGTCATGGCGCAGCGACTTGTCCGCGTCTTGTGCAAAGAGTGCAAGCGTGTCGCGACTCAAGATGAGATCGATCCCAAATATCTGCACCTTACGGGCATCACGATGGAGGAGGCGGTCGGCAAGGCGCATATCGGGCCCGGTTGCGCGAACTGTGTGAACACCGGGTACCGCGGACGCAAGGCGATTTTCGAAATGATGTTGATGAACTCCCAACTGCGGGAATTGGCGTTCAGCCTCGCCCCGATCTCGGAGTTGCGTCGCGCGGCGATCGCGAACGGAATGCGCTCGTTGGTGCAGGACGGCAAGCTCAAGGTTCTTGGCGGCGTCACCACCGCCGATGAAATCGCGCGCTCCACACAGGTGGATCAGGAGGCCGCGAAGGCCGCGCAGAGTGGTTGATGGTTCTTCAGTTCGGTTCGTTCAGCAAGTCGGCGGATGGTCGCCGCGATTGAGGTTTGTGCATGAGCAGTATGCAGATTGATCGTCTTCTGGACACGGTGGTGAAGCTCAGCGCTTCGGATCTTCACCTGACCGTCGGTCGTCGCCCGACCATTCGACATCACGGCGGACTCAAGGACTTGAATACCAAGGAGCTCAACTCCGAGGACATGGTGGGTCTGATGAAGTCCATCACGCCTGAACGAAACCAGCAGGAACTCTCGGAAAACGGCGGCACCGACTTCGGTTTCGCTTACGGAACCGCGGCTCGATTCCGTGTGTCGGTCTTCAAGCAGCGTGGCGACATCGCGATGGTGTTGCGCCAGATTCCCAACCGTCTGTTGACCTTCGAGCAGATCGGACTTCCCGAGGTCATCCGCGACCTCATCCGTCGTCCCCGCGGCATGTTCTTGGTCACAGGACCCACGGGGTCGGGTAAGACGACATCGCTCGCGACGATGATCGACTACATCAACACGAACTTCGATACCCACATCGTGACGATGGAAGAACCCATCGAGTATTACCACAAGCACAAGAAGTCGATCGTCAATCAGCGTGAAGTCGGCCACGATGTGCCCAACTTCGCTGAAGCGCTCAAGCGTGCCCTTCGTCAGGACCCCGACTGCATCCTGGTCGGTGAAATGCGCGACCTCGAGACCATCGAGGCCGCGATTCGCGCCGCCGAAACAGGCCACTTGGTCTTCGGAACCCTGCACACCACGGGTGCCGCCAAAACGATCGACCGCGTCGTCGACGCATTCCCGGTCACCCAACAAAACCAGATCCGCGTTCAGCTCTCCACGGCACTGCTCTGCGTGCTCAGTCAGGCGCTGTTGACGCGTATCGACCAGCCGGGAATGGTCGCGGCGTACGAACTCATGGTGGTCACCCCGGCGATCGCCAACCTGATCCGTGACGCCAAGACCTTCCGTATCGACTCCGCGATCCAGACCGGT